>JBFYMQ010000074.1:0-10896 GCA_041304825.1 Thermoplasmatales archaeon | reverse complement strand
TGTCCATAGTGATTTTTTACATATCCTTGGGAACATGTTTGTGTTCTTTTTCATGGGTATCGCCTTCGAACAACGGATAGGACCAAAAAAATTTCTGCTCATCTATCTCATCACTGGTGTCTGCGGTGCCCTGACGCACTCTTTGTTGAACATCGATTCGGTAATTCCGCTTATTGGTGCTTCGGGAGCGATTTTTGGTATCCTTGGGGCGTTTGCCTACGCGTACCCCCGAGACGAGATCGTCATGCCTGTCCCGATTGGCATCATGTTTATCATGCGTATCAAAGTCATTTACGCCACCATCCTTTTTGCGGTCTTTGAAACTATAATCGTGATGTTCTCAGTCGAGGACAGCACCGCTCATTTCGCACACCTTGGAGGATTAGCAAGCGGTGTGATCCTTGCAGCAATACTGCTGAGGAATCGAGCAGAGAAACAGACACAAACAACCAGCATTAGACCAATTGATTACATGCAGATTAAAAAAGATGACACGATTAATTTTTCACATCTGACGAAACTGGTGAAAAACTCTGAGGAAAAAAAAATACTTCAACGCATCGAGAAAGAAGACGTCCTACAGGTACGGGACATGTGGCTTGAGCATTTTCTTGAGAAGGTCACCTGCCCGGTGTGCAACAAACCATTGAATCATATTGACCGGAAAATTTGGTGCGAGCAGAATCATTTCCAGACAGATTACTAAAAACCAAGCCCCACGAGGTTTCCAAAAAAGACGTAGCTTGAGATGAGATACCCGAGGATCGCACCGCTACAGAGCAATGGCAGTCCTGCTTGTGGTTTTCCTTTTATCACAAACGTCATAAGAACTAAAAAACCGAGCAGAGTACCACCGAGAACCGAGAGGGCGACTGGTAACCCATTCGATATGTTATGATAGGCGGCTACCACCAGCATGCCTGGCATGACGATATCCCCAAGTCCCATGAAGAAGGCGTCCCGCTCCTCATGTTCCTCGAGTTTTTTCTTTAAGCTCTTTGTTTCATTGATTAAAGAATAACGCCGTATTTTTGGGACCACTAGTAAGACTGGTAATTTGAGGTCCATGACGGTATCTGCTAGGTCAACTTAAGGAAATACCAAAGATAGCGATAGCACCAGCTCCTACGATCACCCCGCACAAATCGATAACGTACCATTCAGGATATTTGTACAGTGCTACCACAAGAGCTACGGCGATAAGTAATGAAACAACAAGGGACGGCATCTCAGGTAAAAATCCGAACAGCGGAACAAAAATAAAAAAAGCGGTATACCCTACTGCAAATAATATGATGGCTTGAATCACCTGTTTCTTCCAATATCGAGCGATGATCAGAATAATGACCGTCATGACGATGATGATTGCAAAGATATAGAGGATATTGACCGGGTTGCTTGCATCCTCAAACGTTGGCTGGAAGAGGTTTTTAATCAATAATGCGAACCCATCGATGATGACAAAGAAACACCCCATGATGAAAATCGGCAGGATCATTTTTTTGTCAGTTTCTTTCTCAGGAGTCATTCGTACCCAAGTATAGTTTGTTCCTTTTTATATGGTTTGTTTTTAAAAAAAAATGAATGGGTTTTTGTTTCTTCGCTGCACGCCATCTTCTCGATTGTGAGAGTTCTCAAAGAAAAGTATTGTAACAAAAGTTGCAATTAGATTCTTATGAAATGATTTAAATACAATAAGACCATATTGAATCCACAGGAATTATCAAAGGGAGGAGTACCCATTCTAAAAGAAAGAGGAAGAAAAAAAAATATTTTGAAAAATATTAGTACGCTGGTGATTGTCTTCGTTCTCATCTGTTGTAGTTTTTCTGCAATAACGATAACCCCAATTAGCTTGGCAAGGCAGAATACGAACCTTAATACAATTACTTCTAAATCTAGTAGTTCTCAATCAAGGTCAGAAGGTGAATTACTTCTCTTAGAAGAAAATTTTACTGATGGAAACATGCCTCCAACAGGAGATAATGGAGACTGGGAACTTCATCAAACAAATTTGGATCAAACATGGTATATTGACTCAACTCTCCCCAATTCCGACCCATATTGTGCGACTGTCCATCGTGTTGATTCTGTAGATCTCCAGGACGAATGGCTCATCACCCCCAGCCTTAATTTTGGGGAATATACTGAAGATGATAAAATAAATCTTACATTCTCCTGGTATACCTGTTTTTACGTGACATTGTGGAAGCAATATGTTGATTTTAACATCAGTGTCTCTACAGATGGAGGAGGAAACTGGACGAACATATGGTCGTTTAACGTCAATATAACTGGTTCTTTCACGGACTGGATATGGTATAAGACTAAACCCATTAATTTAATTCATTATGCCGGAGAAAACGATGTGAAAATCGCTTTCCAATATCATAGTAACACAACCTTGGCAGCAGAACAACAGGAGTTTAGTATCGATGACGTTAAATTAAAAGGTAGCGGCCCAGGGGACCTTTATTGCAATGCAGGAGGTCCCTACAGTTGGTATTGGAATCGACAATTAAATTACTGGCCTAATGGCGTACGATTCCATGGGGACGTTAAAAACTGGTCAAGTGTTGTTCCACCAACAACTATTTGGGATTTCGGTGACGGTGATACTTCGTTCCCATTTCCACTAAATAAAGACCCCATCCATCTTTATGAAAATATTGGGACCTTCAACGTGACCTTAACGGCAATAGATTATTCGGTGACACCACCGGAGATTGCCGAGGACGAAACAACGATAACACTATTCCTCCTACCCCCGCCAGAAATTGATATCAAGCTTCAGAACGTCTCATTGGGGATTAAAGGTGACATCATAAACCCCGGACAATATAACGCTACCTACGTCAACTGGACGATAATTGTCTCCTGGGGTCTTTTCCAAAAACTCAAATTTTTTACCAAGACCGTTGGAAATGGTACCATAGAGAATATTGTGGCTGGGACGTCAGCAACCATTCGAAGTTCACTGTACTTCTTTGGATTTGGGAGAATCAGTATTGTATTGACAGTATATCCAGAAAATCTTCCAGGTATCAATAGAGAATTCAAGGGAGTTAAAATCGGACCATTCGTTATCATTACATCGGAAATAATAAATCCATAAAAACGCCTAAGACTACAAATTCCCCATTTTTTTTTTCATCAGCTCTATTTCATTGAAGAACAGAGAACAAAACTCAACTTTAAAAGTATCAAAATACTGAAAAAAACAGTGTTTTTACTTATTTGTTTTCAAATATTTTTTCACCATCTCAAGGGCACAGAGGTTTCCACACATCGAACACGCGTTCGTATCCTCAGAAGGCGACCGTTTCGCTCGATACTTCTTTGCCCTCGTAGGATCGACACAAAGTTGGAACATTTTCACCCAGTCAAGATTCTCCCGAGCGGAACTAAATGAAGCATCAACATCCCTGTCGATTCCTCGAGCAAGATCAGCAGCATGCGCGGCGATCCGTGTGGCAATCACCCCATCACAGACATCTTGTTTATCTGGCAGACACAGATGCTCTGCTGGCGTCAAATAACACAGAAAATCAGCACCACAGAACCCAGCAAACGCCCCACCGATACCCCCGACAAAATGATCATACCCTGGGGCGATGTCGGTTACCAAAGGTCCAAGGACAAAATACGGTGCTTCGTTCGTCACGGTCTTCATCACTTGGATGTTGGCTTGGATGTCGGACAGGGGCATATGACCAGGTCCTTCCACCATGGTCTGCACCCCGGCTTTCCGTGCCTTTTCCACCAGCTCACCGATAAGAAGCAGTTCCTGGAATTTCGCCCGATCATTCGAATCAGCAAGCGCACCAGAACGCATCCCATCACCAAGGGAAAGCGTTACATCATAGCGTTTCGCGATCTCGAGCAGAGACTCAAAATCTTTGTACAGTGGATTTTCCTGATCATGATGGAGAATCCAAGCCATGTGAAATGACCCACCCCGGGAGACCATGGGGATCAATCTTTTTTGTTTTCGCAGACGCTCCACACTCACTTTGGTGATCCCAACATGAACAACTGCAAAATCAACCCCTTGTTTCGCCTGACGCTCAACCATCGAGAACATATCATCCGCAGTCATATCAACAATCGAACCACGTCTTTTAATTGCCTCAATACCTGCTTGATAGATAGGGACCGTCCCAAAAGGAACAGGCACGGTTTTAAGCAACTTCGTACGGATCGCATCAAGATTCCCCCCTGTTGATAAATCCATTACTGCATGGGCACCAGCAGCGACTGCGACCTTTGCTTTTTCCACCTCCTCCTTCAAGTTGCAATACTCGCGGGACGTCCCAATATTCGCATTCACCTTGACTCGTAGACCTTTCCCAATGCCAAGGGCAGAGGGCGCATGAATCGGATTGTAGGGAATGACGATTCGACCAGCGGCAATCCCTCTCCGGACCACCTCTCCGGAGATCTTCTCAGACTTCGCAACCTGCTTCATCTGCGCAGTAGTCTTCCCCTGTTTAGCTAAAGAAATCTGCGTCATATCAAACACCTAATAACTTCAAGATATTAAAGCTTTCAATTCCAGGGATACCCCACCAAGATAATAAAATCACAAACAAAAACACCCTACGACCATAACACTAAAAACAACATGACATATACAGACCCTTGAAATATTTTTGTGGGCGAGACAATGCAATCCATCCTCAAACTCTTCTCAGATCATGGGACGTTCGTCCTCCCTGACGCGCTCACCTATATCTCCTCAAAAGAAAAACCAGATGATTTCGCTGCATTCCTGATCAAAAACCTCAGAGAATACCCCTTGTTCCTCGCGTTGGACACCATCAAGGACATCGAAGTATCAGCCCAGCAGCTCATTGAAACTCCACTGACGATACCTACCGCACCACAAAGCCCAACACCGCCTGCTCTACCTGTTGAAAAAACCATCGAAAAGGAATTCCAAAAAAAGATGCTTTCAAAAATATACAGCAAAACAAGCTTCCCAAAAGAAATCAACGAAGAAGAAGACGAAGAAGATACTGAGGAAGAACAAACAGAACATGAAGAGAAAAAACCTCTTCAACCCCTTGACATAAAAACAGTCAAAAGCTGGAAACCACTAGCAAGGGACTACAACTCGGAAGTACGTATCATCAAGGATATCACAGGAAAAAGAACCAGTGAAGGAACCACCCAGGATTTCGTCAGCCTCTTCAGAGAACGCTACCAAACGATCCGAAAAATCCTTACCAGCCAACGAAGAGAAATCTCTCAGTTCATCCCTATCAGTCGCATCAGAAAAACCATGGTCGATGTCCAACTCATCGGCATCGTAAAAAACGTAAAAACAACACATAACGGACACCGACTCATCGAAATCGAAGACGACACCGGTTCAGCCACTCTTATAGCACTGAAAAGCAACACAGAGATAATGCAGCTGGCAAACGAAGTGATGCTTGATGAGGTTATCGGAGTGGTTGGAAAAATCAGTAAAAATAAAGACCTTATTATTGTTCAAAACATCATCTACCCGGACATCAAAATGCATCAAGACCGAAAACGAATAGAATCTCCGCTCTGCGTAGCGTTTCTCTCCGACGTCCATATGGGTAGTAAGATGTTCATGGACGCCGAATGGAACGCATTTCTCCGCTGGATCAACGGAGACTTAGGAAACTCCCGACAACGGGACGTTGCAAGTAAACTTAAATACCTCGTGCTCCCTGGTGATCTTGTGGATGGTATAGGCATTTATCCCAACCAGGAAAAAGAACTCTCCATTAGTAACATCTACGACCAATACCTGGCTCTTGCTAAGCAGTTTGAATATATCCCGGACCATATAACGATCTTGCTGCAGCCAGGGAACCATGACGCAGTACGACCCGCAGAGCCACAACCCGCGTTCGAAAAAGAAATACGAGACCTGTTCTCTGGAAAAGAATTCATTTTCATCGGAAACCCATCCTATTTCTCATTACATGGAGTAAACATCCTGTCCTACCATGGACAAAGCTTGCTTGATTACTCGACAAACATTCAATGCCTGAATTACAATGAGCCAACAGAGGTCATGAAACTCATGCTAAAGAAACGACACCTTGCGCCGACTTATGGAGGATACACCCCCCTGGCTCCTGAACATGAAGACTACATGCTCATCAACCAAGTCCCTGATATCTTCGTCACCGGCCATGTCCACACCTCATCGATCGACAACTACCGAGGCGTCATCCTCATCAATGCCTCAAGCTGGCAGTCACAGACCTCCTACCAAAAAATGATGAATTTCGTCCCAGATTCAGCAAAACTCCCCCTCGTTGATCTCAAAACCGGTAGTGCCACCGCCATGGATTTCAGCAAAACATCCTCATAACCCAAAAAAAAAAAAAAATGCTGTTTTTTTTATTAAAGAAGAACACAAACCTTTAAGTGAGAAACTGCTATGTAGAATTTGTTTATTTTCCGAGCCTGAGAATTATGGATGGGGAGACGTCCAGAGATATCGCTGCAAGTCCAGCTATGCGTTTATATTTTCAACAGCTTCAGCAGGATATAGACTCTTGCTATAAGCTTGCGAACGCTGCACGGAAAAAAGGATGCGACCCTGAGCTTACCGTGGAAATCCCTCAGGCACTCGATCTTGCTGCCCGAGTCGAGCAGCTCGTTGGACCAGAAGGAATCGCCCCAAAAATCAGACGAGCAACCCAAAAAATCGGTAACCGAGAGCTCGTTTCCCTTGAGATAGCTCGGATGATCGCTGACCGAAAAACCTATCACTTCGACACGATAGAACAAGCTTTAGACCAGGCGATACGAACTGGTCTTGCTATCCTTACGGAAGGAGTCCTTGTCGCCCCGCTCGAAGGAATCGCAGAAGTACGAGTCGGACGAAACAACGATGGCACCAACTACGTCGACTTGTTCTTCTCAGGGCCTATACGAAGCGCGGGAGGAACCGGTCAAGCCATGAGTGTCCTAATTGCAGATGTCGTACGCCGCGACCTTGGTATTGGGCGCTACATTGCCACTCAAGGAGAAATCGAGCGGCTTAAAGAAGAAATCCCTTTGTACAAACGAGTGCAACACCTGCAATACCTTCCTTCAGTTGATGAAATCGACCTTATCATGAAAAACTGCCCGATCTGCATCAACGGTGAAGGAACTGAGGATGAAGAAGTCGCAGGATATCGAGACCTCCCTAGAGTGGGTACCAATCGGTTACGTGGAGGTGCTTGCCTGGTCATCGCTGAAGGTCTCTGTCTTAAAGCACCAAAAATAAACAAGCATATAAAAAAAATGAAGCTCCCGGGATGGGAGTTCCTCGAGCCTTTCATCAACAAAGGAGTTGAACCTTCCAAAGAAAGCGGGGAAATCCCGATGATTCCCCCGTCTTACAAATATATCGGCGAGGTCATTGCAGGCAGACCAGTACTGTCCCATCCATCCAGGAAAGGAGGATTTCGTCTCAGATACGGACGGGCACGCACCGCAGGACTGGCCTCAACTGCGATTAATCCGGCTACTATGTTTCTTTTAGATAGTTTTATCACGGTGGGCACCCAGATGAAAACCGAACGACCAGGCAAAGGAACCATTGGCACGCCTTGCGACCAGGTCGAAGGACCCATTGTTCTGCTGCAGAACGGCGACCTCATCCAGATTAACGATGTCAAGAACATCCGCAGCGACGTAAAAAAAATCATTGACCTCGGAGAGATACTCATTCCTTTCGGAGAATTCATCGAAAACAACTCCTATCTCCCCGATGCATCCTACGTCTACGAATGGTGGGTACAAGAGCTCCAAACAACATTTGGTTGCCTTCCAAAAAGCAACAATCCATCAGATATCATCATCGCAGAGCAGACACTCCAACAGAAAATCGATGAGGACATTGGCAGACACATCGACTTACAACACCCCACACCAACTGACGCATTCTTCCTCGCAGAACACTACCGTGTCCCGCTCCATCCAACCAGCAACCTCTTCTGGCATGATCTTCCGATTACCGATCATGTAAAACTCATGACCACCATAAAGGAAGAAGGCAAAACCCTCACAGACGATCAAATAACATTAACATTACCAAATACTCAAGAAACAAAAAACATCCTTATCGAACTAGGAGCATTGCACACTCAGCGTGAAGGAGCCCTGCGAATCACCCATTATGCGTACCCGTTAATCCGCTGCTGTGGTCTTGACCTTAAAGAAGGAACCATCATCACCACAGGACGATACAAAGATCATTCAGAAGGTGAAACAACACTCTCCTTCGTCTCCGCACTCGCAGGAGTAACAATCCGTCCTCGTGCGCCATTTCGTATCGGCACCAGGATGGGAAGACCTGAAAAAGCAAGCCCGCGGAAAATGCGACCACCACCACACGTCCTGTTTCCTCTTGGGGATTATGGGGGAAATCAGCGTCTCGTAAAAAACGCTGCAGAGAACGTAACAATCGAAGTCGAGGCAGGGAAACGACGATGCCCGAAATGCAAAGCAGTCACGTTCCATCTCATCTGCAGCTGCGGCACCCATACGGAGGTTCTTGAAGGAAAACATGAAAAACAACAGATCAACCTTTCCGAAGAACTCGAAAGAGCACAAAAAAACCTCAAAGAACATAGCCTCCCAGAAACCATCAAAGGAGTCATCGGTACGATCTCGAAACATAAAACACCAGAGCCACTCGAGAAAGGCATCCTGCGTGCAAAACACAATGTGTACGTGTTCAAAGACGGGACCATCCGTTTCGATATGACTGATGCACCTCTGACCCATTTCAAACCAAGAGAGATCGGCGTCCCTTTGAAACGACTTATTGAGCTTGGGTACACCAAAGATTATCTGGGAAACGAGCTTCTCAGCGAAGAGCAGATCTGCGAGCTTAAAGTCCAGGACGTTATTATTTCAAACGCCTGTGGCGAATATTTTGTGCAAGTCTCAAAATTCATCGATGATTTGCTCACTAAATTTTATGATGTTGCCCGGTTCTATAAAATCAAAAAAACCCAGGATTTGACAGGACATCTGGTCGTTGGTCTCGCACCGCATACCTCCGCAGGGGCACTTGGTCGTATCATCGGATTTACTACAGCGCAGGTATGCTTTATGCATCCCTTTTTCCATGCGACGAAAAGAAGAAATTGTCTTGTACCAGACACTTCTCTCTATCTTGCGAATGCGTCAGGAATAACAAAGATATCTCTTCAGGAATTATACAATTCCACCCAAACTCAGGAACTCGTCGTTGATTCGTTCGGAACGACACAGAAACAAGTGAAAAATATCCATACATTATCCTGCAATCCTCAGTCCGGTCGAACAGAAATTCGAAAGGTACTGTCTGTCCTAAAAACACCTGCATCACGGTATCTTGTAAAAGTGACCTTGAGATCAGGTAAAACATTTACTTCATCTCCTGCTCATAGGATGGTAGTATGTCAAAAAAACACATTAACAAATAAAAAAATCATTGAGATTACTCCTAATGACTGTCTGCTGATATCCCAGACAATACCACCAAAGGACTACACAGAAGATTCATTTGGGGATTATACCCTTGATAGAATTAAACATATTACTCCGGTCATTTCGAATTCAGATTTTCTTTATGATATCGAAGTAGAAGATTTTCATAATTTCATAATTAATGATTCAATTGTATCAAATAATTGTGATGGAGACGAAGATGGTTTAATGTTGCTCATGGATGCCTTACTAAACTTCTCCCATTCGTACATCCCGGACAAGCGAGGAGGAAAAATGGATCTGCCCTTAATCCTAACGACACGACTTGATCCTTCCGAGGTAGACAAGGAAGCACACAACCTCGATACTCTTTCCCGGTATCCCTTGGAGTTCTACGAGGCGACTTTGAGACATGAACATTCGAAGAACCTTGAGTCAAAGATGGGGCTGGTCGCATCACGGCTCGGTACCGAACTGCAATACGAACAATTCGGATTCACCCACGATACCTATGACATCTCAGAAGGACCAAAAGAATCATTATACAAGACCTTGAAGAGCATGATGGAAAAGATGAACGTGCAGCTCAGCCTTGCAGCCAAAATCCGGGCGGTCGATGAAGCAGATGTCGCCTACAAAGTCATCGAACGACATTTCCTCCCAGATATTCTTGGGAATCTTCGCGCGTTCAGCAAGCAATCGGTGCGTTGTCCGTTATGCAACACCACCTATCGGAGAATCCCGCTTCTAGGAGTATGTACAAAATGCAACGGGAAGTTGACCCTAACGGTCCATGAGATGTCCGTGAAGAAATACCTGGATATCTCAAAGGAGATTGCGGAGAAATACAATCTGCCACTGTACGCGCGTCAACGCATCGCACTTGTGGAGAAATCCATAGACTCCATGTTTGTAAGCGATAAAGTGAAAAACACGAAATTATCCGATTTTTTTTAACAGTTGACAGAATCATAATATTCTTATATCAATAAACTCATGCTTGTTGTAGGTCGGTGTGTCATGAGTGAGAACCCAATTCTTCCGGTTGATAAAAAAACATGGAACAAATGGTCGTTTTACATCAATGTGATTATTTTTATTATTATCGCTGTTTTCATTTATCTTCTTTTTCGTGATGCATACAGTGCAGGAATGGTCCATGGTTCATCAGATGTTACAAACGCACTTATTGCGGTTATGCGCGATATTGCTTTTTTAGCGGTAGGCCTAGTTATTTTGTTCGTGCAAATGTTTAACTACTACCGACAGCTTAGCCGTCGTTCCTGGTAACAGTGGCGAAAGGTGTAGAATAGACCGGGGAGCTAGGCGTTCCCTGTCACCAGAAATCGCCGATACGCTGGGGTCGATCTTACGAGGCGGTGTAACGAGTATCTCGTGATCCGTTTGTTGCCTATGACGCCTTGTCCTTTGGGATCA
>JBFYMQ010000073.1:0-9844 GCA_041304825.1 Thermoplasmatales archaeon | reverse complement strand
ATCTTTTCCTTGTTCAATTTCTGATCCGCAGATTTTACACAATCTGGTTTCAGTCAGTTCATATCAATAGATTCCAGGTAACATTAATACATTGTGCGAAAGACTTAAATTTTGGCATGGAAAATTACCCTCAGATTCTCAACTTTTTTCGATCTCTCGGAGAAAACCAAAATCTGCTCTCTCAGAGTAAAATAAAATCGAGTACGAAAAGCCTAGCCTTACAACACCACAAACAGGTGTTTAACACATTAGCTTCAAAATGACGATTTCGAGCATGAAAAACTAAAGAAAAAAGAAGGCCAAATATGGCCTAATATTTTCTGTTTCTGTACTCCCCAAATTGAAGGCTTTCTCGGAGTAAAATTTATAATTTTACTTTTGTTCTAAGGATTGTGGTGTAAGGTTGGAGGGTGTCATTTGGTCAAAACCGAACGTAAACGCACAGTATTTAAAGTATGTCGGAGATAATTGGTTAGTAGTAGTATGACGAAGATAACATTGGATCGAGAGACGTTCAAAGCACTTGCGTCTGATACACGGCTTGATATTCTGAAGACCCTGGATGGGAAGAACATGGGTCTGAATGAGATTGCGAAGGTCACGAATCTGAACAAGGCGACGTTACATGAGCATCTGACGAAACTGAATGAGGCTGGGTTGATAAAACGGAATGAGCGTGATGGTCACAAATGGGTGTATTATAAGTTGACGTGGAAGGGTGAAAGCCTGCTGCATCCGGAGAATGCGAAGATCGTGGTGTTGTTTGCCACAACGATTGTTGCGTTATGGGTCGGTCTTATCCAGTTGATCTGGTACATCAAAGGGACGGTTACGAATTTTGGCTATGACGTGTACACCTATACTGATCAAGTGATCTTGAAAAGTCAAGAGTTAACGGGTGCGGGGAATTTCCCGCTCTTGGGAACTGATTGGAGCGCGGGTGCCGTACTACCACCAGGTCTGCCTGATTTTCTGATGCGGGCGAAACTTGGTTTTTCTCAATGGATTCCCTTAGGTAAGGATATCACGGTGATCAATGATAGTTCTGATCCCGGTTCTTTGACCGCTGGTGAGGGCGGCAGGTTTATTATCGATCAATCAGAAGGGGTGATCCAGGCGGTCTATCAAAATCCGTTGTATTTGTATGTCGCGGTCGGTTGTTTTGTTGTTTTTTCCGTCTTTTTGGTTGTCGGACTCTGGCGGTTTTGGGAGAACCGAACCGTAAAGATATAAAAATAAAAAAAAATTGTTTTTTTTTATTTTGCTGCGGTTATCTTCCGTTTTTTTTCCACTTCGTTTTCGAAGAAATCGAGTAATGTTTTTTGCATCCACATTCACCCCATTGTTGGTATGCGGTGGGATGTTATATTCTTTACGATGTGCTGTGATGGTTTTTTGATATTTTGTCAGCAAAGATATAAATACATGCAATGATAATTATTATCATGATATAATATGTCATTATATTGTTGGAGAGATGAAAACACGACCCAAACAACGCAGTTCCCCACACAAAAACACTCGTTTTCTTCCCAGACGAACAGGCGAGACGCATGACTGCTCTTACCTACGCACTCATCGGGTTTCTGGCAGGATTATTCACTATGACGATCATCAGCTTGTACAAATACGTCATCAAAAAAATAAGCTGAAAAAAAAGAAAAAAAGAATGTTTTCGGTAAAGAACCTTATTCGTACGGCGCTGCTTCTTTAAGAAGGTCGACTTGGGAAATAATCATCCGTCGGCAACAATACCGCTCAGCACCAAGGCTGTCAAGAATGTCCTCAGGGGTCTCCTTTGGTTTTTCACCAGCAGCAACTGCCTTCTGATAGACCTCACAGCGTTTCTTGTACTCCTCATACAACGAGGAGACCACTTTGCCGCAGGTAAAACATCGGATTGGGATAATCACCCTTCATCACCTGTATGATTTTTGCCTCTTCTTCCGAGCACCACGCCCGAGAGGCTTTTTACTTTCCTTAATCCGTGAGTCACTCACGAGTAAATCTCTATCATACCCAAGGAATTCAAGCCGTAAGGCTGGATCGGCGGTGTACTCCACCAGACCCTTTGCAATAGCGGTCCTCACCGCGTTGGCCTGACTCATGAACCCGCCACCGTGCACATTGATATCGATATCGACCGTGCTGACATGATGCTCCGCAAGCTTCAGTGGCTCCATGATCTTCCAACGGGCAACCGCAGGCTCATAAAACTCGACAGGGATATTGTTAATACGGACGCGGCCAACTCCTTTTATCACCGTTGCTCTTGCAACGGAGGTTTTCCGCTTCCCGGTTGTGTTAACGACTTTCTTACTCATAATGGATGTTCGCTCCTAAGAATTGTGCAATTTCTTGTAACGTCATAAAATTAACAGGATGCTTTTCAGCGATACTGATCTTCTCAAAGGTCTGTCCTTTGAATTCCTTTGGCACCCCGATATAGCATTTCAATCTTTTAAATGCTGTCCTGCCATGCGGTTCCTGATAGGGGATCATCCCACGAACACAACGTTTTAAAATGCGATCAGGCATCCGCGGATAAAAAGGACCTTTCCGATAGGTTCCAACCTCTCGTTCGTGTTTATAATGCTCCTTAATCATGGTTTTCTTCCCAGTCACGATTGCTTTTTCGCTGTTCACGATGACGATTTCTTCACCATTCAGGAGTCGTTTTGCGACGACTGTACAGAGTCGTCCGACCACTGCGCCTTCCGAGTCAATGATAGCAACCATAGTTATCCCACGATCCTTATATCTTTTCCTTTCGGATTATTCTTCATGAGTTCTTCAATGCTAAGAGCCTTGCCACCTGCTTTTTTTATCTTCTCATGCGCTTTCTCAGAAAAAGACCAGGCTGCGATGGAAAGCTTCTTCGTTAATTTCCCAGGTGATAGTACCTTTCCGGGTATTAACGCGGTTTCTTTCTCATGAACGTACATGTCGATACGATTTAAATTGACTTCAGGCCAATTCCGTAATGGTTTTTCTAATCGCTCTGCGATATCTTTCCAGATAGGCGCCTTGTTCTCATACGATGATTTTTTCAAATCCTCAATCAGCGTAATAAGCGCCGGGTTTGTCTTTTCAATGTGTCGTGCCATAAGCTGGTTCCCCAGTGTTGATGGATGGTAGGAAAACAAAGTCATATTTATAAGTCTTATGGGGGCCTAAATGTCTTTTCGTTGGAACCTCCACACCGCTAGGGTAAAAAACACGATGATCCACGCGAGTAGTACACCTAACAGCAGCCCTGTTGAATACCATGAGGGATTCGGGATCATCCCAGCTCCCGTGCTGGTCTGCACCGGGCCGATGGCCAGGGTGATGAGTGTCGAATACACTGAGATGGGGTTAAAGAGGTTAAGTGCAAAGTACCAATCTGGTGCAGTGATTGTTGTTTGCATGGTCATCTGCGTAATATCGATGGTGGTCAACAGCAGTCCGACAAAGACGATAGGCAGGATGATGTTAAACAGGAACCACAGGAAGATCGCTCCACCCAGTGCAGTCGATCGTTTCGCAAAAACAGTGGAGAAGCACAAGGCGACCGTGAGGAAGACCAACCCGAACAACATGGTCAGTCCGATGAACGCGAGATACTCTAGGACATCGACATTAGGGACGTTGAGTGCGATAAGTGCGCCGGCGAACCCATAACCGACAAAGATCGTGAAGCACAGGACCGCCCCAAGCCCGAGCCATTTGCCAACGACGATTTCAAAACGGTTCGCTGATAAGGAAAGCAGTGCGCTCATCGAGCCACGCTCGATTTCCCCAATGATGGTTGCGTACCCAAGCATGAAGGCAACAATCGAGATTAAGAAGGATCCTAACTCGGTCATCCCTGAAATCGTGTTACCTAAATTCTGCCATCCGCTGGTCCCTAGCGACCCGAAGTAGGAGATGACCAATGTCAGGATCGCAAACATCGCTGCGACCAGGATGATCCATTTATTCCGAAAGTTATCCATGATTTCTTTTTTTGCAATACTGTAAACAATGTTTGTTTGCATTTTTAGGCCTCCGTGTAGCGCATGAAGACGTCTTCAAGAGATGGTTCTTTTGTCTGCAGGTTCTGGATATTGCCCCCTGCGTTGGTGATCGCCAGGATGACCTTTGCTTTCATCGCCCCGTCACAGATGATATCCAACGTGTTTCCTTTGCTTTGCACCCGTTCAACACCTGGGATCTTTTTCACAGCATCCTCAATAAAGGATGACATCTTGTCTACTGTGATGGTCATCTGTGGTTTCAGATTGAGTTTTTTACTGAGTCCTTCGACACTGTCTTGCGCGACCAGCATGCCTTTGTTGATGATGCCGACGCGGTCGCAGATCTCCTGGATCTCACTTAGGATGTGGGAGGAGACAAAGATCGTGGTGCCTTTCTTTTTCATCTCAAGGATCTTGTCACGGATAAGCACGACCCCGCGTGGGTCCAACCCACCACTTGGTTCATCAAGGATAAGGATCGGTGGATTGCCCAGGAGCGCTCGTGCCATCCCGAGGCGTTGCGTCATGCCTTTTGAGAATTTTCCAACCCTTTTTTTGCCGGTGTCGCCAAGGCCGAGCTCTTGGATGAGACCGACGCATTCCTGTTTTGAGGCATGTTTTATCTCTGCGTAGAAATTCAGGTTCTGCAGCGCGGTCAGATTATCGTAGAATGCGACTTTTTCAGGCATGTAGCCAACGTATTTTTTTGCCTCTTTACCATGTGTTCGGACATCAATTCCGTTGATGGTGATTGACCCAGCGTCTGCATGGATCAGGTCAAGCATCGCTTTAATTGTCGTGGTTTTCCCCGCGCCGTTCGGCCCAAGGAATCCAAAGATTTCTCCTTTGTTGATCCGGAAGGAAACGTTATTGACTGCAGGGATGTGGTTATAGGTTTTTTTCAGACCAATAACCTCAATAGTCGCGTGATGCGATAGAGTCGCACTCCTGGTTTTTTCTCCTGGTATAGTATAGACTCCTTTTTGTTCGCACGACGGACAGGTGATTGGTATTTTTTCCCCGGGTTCCCCTGAGATTGTTATCATGTTTTTACAGGTAGGGCATTTCACTTTTTGTGAGACCATAGCTGGTTTGCTCCTCTGCGTTTTTGGTCTTATATTCTGGGGGGCTATTTAGGTTTATTGGCTTCCTGTTGTAGTCGAGGTAATTTTAGCATCATTGACGGAAAGAAATATTTTTATAGGTCCTCTTGTTATTAATATATAGATTTGGAAGGAGGCAAAAAATATGAACCAAAACAATAAGTTGAAACAAGCTGTTGTTTTGCTCCTTATGGCACTGATGGTAGCTTCATCAAGTGTCGTGGTAGCAAATACGTCACCGACCATTGTTTCTACAGATGCAACGATGAAATCTGCTGCGTTAAACCGTGACCTTGTCTGGGATAACGTCGTCGGGGTCGCTGGATACCTTGGTGGTATCATTGTCGCGACCGTCAGAACCGAGGGGATTGCGTTTCCCGCTGATGATTTCAAATTTGACTCAGAGGCAACGATTGATAGTCTCTTCTGGCAAGGAGGATATTTCCAGTGTCAGTTAGCGACCGGACAGCATGATTATAACTGGGACTGGCGTGTCATCTTCTGGTCTGATGATGGTACGGAGAATCACCCTGGCAGTGAGATTTATAACCAGACGATACCTGACGCAGCCATCACCCGGGCGTTTTGGTTTAATTATACGCATCCGACCAATGGGAACACGTATTGGGTGGCGAACTACTCTACTGATCTGCCAGAGACCATTACCTTTGATGCGAACACGAAATATTGGATAACCATCCAAACGATACAGACTCCCAACACCGCCCCGCAAGGCGCCTGGTGCCGGCATAACAACACTGTCGGAGGGATCCTGTTACATGAGGCTGAGATTAAGGCTGCATGGTGGTCTTACCCAGAATGGACAAACATTTCCGTACTGGTCACTGATCATCTACCCCATGACCTGAACTTCCAGCTCTTTGGCACAAGTGCCGGTGATGCCACACCACCGGTAACAACCTGTGAAATCACGGGGACCAACCCTGTGACCATCACCTTGACCGCTGCTGATGCAGGTTCCGGTGTCAATTATACGAAATACAAGATCGATGATGGCTCCTATGCAACCTATACTGCACCAGTTCAGGTCACCGAAGCTGGTGATCATGTCGTCTACTTCTATTCCGTGGACCTTGCAGGCAATATCGAGGCAGAGAAAAACGAAGCCTTCACGGTAGAGGCACCACCACTGACCGTGACGATTAAAGGCGGGTTTGGTGTCTCAGTCACCGTGAAGAACACGGGGACAGCGGATCTAGCTGACATCGACTGGGCGATCAACCTGGATGGGAAATTTATTTTCGTTGGGAAAGCCAAATCCGGGACCATCGATGCCCTGGCAGCTGGTGAAGAAGTCATCTTGAAAGACTTCGTAGTTGGTCTTGGTAAAACCGGCATTACCGTTGCAGTTGGTGATGTCGAGACCACCGTATCAGGGACTGTCCTGCTTGTCCTGGTGATCGGAGTCGCCTAGACTCCCCTCTTTTTCTTTTTTTATTCTTAAGAAAACATTTAAACGTAGGATGCGTGATTCTTGTAGTACAGGGGATATTCAAGTGAAAAAGAATCTAATATGTCTGATATGTGGAATGCTGTTCATCATTGCTGCCGTCGTACCAGCTGTTTTTGCAGGACTCCCGACCGTTTCTTCTGGAATTGCACCGTCTGTTGTACGCGACGGCTGGGGGCTTCAATGGAGCTATGCGTTTGGTGGGAATGGTCATGCGGAATTTGCACAACCCATTGGTGATATCGATGGCGATGGGACCAATGAAGTCATCCTTGGTGGGTATGAGAACTCAGGCATCTGCCGTATTTATTATTATGATGTCACACAAGAGACCTATGTCGAGGAATACTCCTGGTCTGTTTCAGGTGGGTCGTATCATTCCCCGTCCGGGGCGTGTGTCGTTGACCTTGATGAGGATGGAAACCTTGAGTTCTGCGTCTCTTGGGGGTATTCTGGTGCTGATGGAGTGTACGCGTACTCCTATGATGGGGAGACGCTTACGCAGCTGGATTATTACGCGGGGACCGGAGTGAATTTTGTCTATGATATTTACACCTGTGACTATGATGATGATACCCATCCGGAGGTGCTGATCGCCAATGACCCGAACCCAGGTGGTATCCACGTAAGTGCTCTCGGCTGGGATGTTGATTCAAGCTCGTTTGTGTTTGAGACGTCCTGGACGTGTGCGAGTGGTCCGGGGTACTCGGTGCCGATGGTGTGGAGCGGTGATGTCGATAACGATGGGAAGACTGAGGTGATTGCTGATGTGTCTGATCTGGATTATGCGACCGCAGGCACCTGGGCGTTGAACTGGGATGAGGACACCCAGATCTGGACCGGCGTGCCGGTTTGTACGAGTTATCCGTCTGGTGTCACGGTCTTTGGTGATGGCGTCGGTGATGTCGACGGTGATGGGACTCCGGAGATCGGTGTCGGCTGCTATGGTGGCACGCCTGGCGGTTGGTTGTTCGAATGGGACGGCTCAGAATATGTCCAAGTCTGGCATGGGGAGTACCCGGGGCAGGAGCCGGTCATTGAATCAGTCGCGATTGGTGATGCGGACAATGATGGCGCGGTTGAGTTTTGCTTTGGGACTGGGAATGTCCATGTGATCGGCTGGGATGGTTCTCAATATTATGAGGAGGCGACCCTGACTGGTCCGACCAATATGCTGGCAGGCTTGAACATCGGTGATTGTGACTCAGATGGTCTGAATGAGATTAAAGGCTGTGAGATCCTCGGGGGGACCGGCACAGAGTTCATCTGGAAATATGAAGTGGCTGAGACCATCCCGCCGGTGACGACCATCGGTCTTGAGGGAGACTTCGTCGATGAGGTCTACCGCAGCAACGTGACGGTGAGCTTGGAGGCTGTTGATGAGGGCTCTGGTGTTTTGTATACGAAGTATAAGCTAGATGAGGCTGACTGGGTCACGTATGCGACGCCGTTTGTGGTGTCTGAGGATGGAGCCCATACTGTTTTGTATTATTCTGTGGATCGTGCGGGCAATGTGGAGGCGGAGAAGCAATCCAGCTTTACCATTCTGCATATGTTACCGTTCAATATAACGGTGGATGGTGGGGTTGGTGTTTCGGTGACTATACAGAATAATGGGACGACACCGTTTACCTACATTCCGTTTAACATCACCCTTGATGGCGGATTTCAGCTGAGAAGCACTAGTATATCAGGGAAGATCCTTTCGCTTGCCCCTGGTTCTTCGACGGTCAAGGCGCTTCCGGTGCTTGGGGTGGGCAAGGTCAACATCACGGTGACGGTGGATACGATTCAGTTGAAAAAGACCGGTTTCGTGTTTTTGTTTTTTGTGCTCGGGGTTCACTAACCCTTTTTCATTTTTTTTCTGAAGTAAATACCGTATTTTTTTAGCAACAAAACAGGTAGTTTTTTAAGCTGGTGAATCATACTTCCTTCACCATATTCGAACAGATGATGGGATCACATGAGCTGTCCATATTATCAAGATTTGACAAGGACCTGTATTCAGTATTTTCCAAAGGTCGTTCAGCATTCGGATTTCTCTGTCTGTGACTCTGAGAAGTATTCCGATTGCCTTGCGTTTGTCGCGCTGAACGCAGGGTTTCGCTGCAAGTATCAGAATCGATGTCTGGAGGATCTGATTCTGAACCAGCCGCTCCTTGCTAAATTATTCATCGAGGACGATCGTACCATTCAGTTTTTCAAACAGATGACACAGAAATATTGTTCTTCTGAGCAGAATCATATGAACTGTGCTTGTTTTCAGTTGTGGGAGCAAGGGCTCCACCCGCCCGTAGAATTGTTACCTGATGGGAAGAAGTTTCGTCTCAGGGACCTTATTTTTAAAAAGGAAATCATCCTGGATTAACCGATAGCCTACGCTGTTTATTCTTGTTTATGGCGCATGATGGTTTTATAGCAGGGGAGAAAGTCTTGGATGGTCTCCAGCTTCCATAGGATAAAACCCAGGTCGATGTCCGCCTGGTTATTTTTTAAATTTTTTATCAGATCTTCTTGCATGTTTTCCTACCCATCTCTTATTTATCATTTATACTATATATAATTTTTGCATATTTGACTGAAAAATCATCATCCTTTCTCGTTTTTCTTTGAGTTTTGGAAAAAAGAAGTTATTCTGTTTTAATTGGTTGTTTCTTCTTTTTTATCAGCAGGAAGACTCCTGCGACAAGAAGGATGATTCCTATCGGTAAGAAGATCAGAGGAAGCATGGTGAGGATCGGTGATTTGAACGCGATCTGGATGTCTGCGGTGATGTTTGGTGATCCGTCACTGTTCATGATGAACCAGATGTGCTGCTCCTGTAATGGTAGGTAGGTCATGACCGCGGTGTCAGCGGACTGTGCGGTGGTACGCCAGAAGCTTTGTGTCTGCGGCAGGACCGCTGGTGCACCAGTACCTTCAATGACGGTGGTGGTGATGTCGATTTCTGCGTAGTACGGCTCCGTATGCCATCTCCAGTAGGTGGGGATTTCGCATTGGAAGCTCTGTCGGTACGGTTCGCTTTGGGCGGTGGTAGCGTACCCGATGAACAGTTCTTTTGCTGGGTTGAGGTTTCTGACGATGTATTTTATCTGCGCGATGTTCTCTGCGCCGAAGACCCGCCAGATGCCGCCTTGGAACTGGTTCATGTACGCGGTGAAAGCGTACGTCGTGGTGTTCACATGGTAACTGTTGCTGTAGACGTATCCTTCGCTATCTGTGGATTGATTGTAATACGCAAATGAGCTGCCTGCGGAAAGGAAAAGAAAACC
>JBFYMQ010000072.1:0-9865 GCA_041304825.1 Thermoplasmatales archaeon | reverse complement strand
CATTTCGTTTTCATTAGTTTTCACCAATCATAGTTATATCCACTTAATTACACGTAACTCAGACCAACGATGAATTTTGGTCGTAAAATCCCTGTATAGTTTTGTGAAATACTAATATATTCATTATCTCTATAATGAGTGATTTTTAGAGGAGTGAGTCGAACAAACCACATATTCTGTGCTTGAAATGTCACAAATACTCCCTCGGTCTCAAGATGAGTAATGGAGCCGAAGAGAAACGCCATTCGCTTCTTTTGTGGTGGTTCATTAGCTAGTTTAAGTATCCAAATCTTAGAATCATAATTGCCGGTAATAATGAACATCCCATCAGATGAACAGACGATGGAAGATCCGTACCCACTCAGGTTACTCTGGATACTGCGATTCCACTGCTCATTACCATCCCCATCTGTTTTTACGATCCATAAAGTATATGGTTCGTACCCGGTCGTGGTCCCAGTTAAGCCAGTAAGCGCGTACCCCCCATCTGGTGTTTGACGAGCTGACCCTCCTCGCTCCTGGTATAAAGAGAAACCGTAGGTTCTATTCCATTCTTCATACCCGCTTGCATTTAACTTCAGCAACCAGGCATCGGATGGGACGAGTTTGGGGTAGTATCGATCACCAGCTAGTATGTATCCACCATCATCGGTGGGATGCATCGAGCAGACCCATCTGTCTTTTGTCGGTAGCGTCCGGTTCCAGAGTTCATTTCCATTTTCATCAGTATGAAGGAAACAAAAGGTCGTGTTGGACGGGTAATGTGTCGTTGACCGGACAAGTATGTCATACCCACCGTCTGCTGCATATGCAAGGGAAACCCCGCAATCTTGTTTCTCGCTACCAAACCTGCGATACCATAGTACATATCCCATAGCATCGGTTTTGACGAGCAACCCACTTGATTGATTACTGGTTGATCCAACGATGAGAAAGCCTTGATCATGTGTTTGAAGGATATCTATCCCGTCAGAATATCCACCGTATTTCATGCTTCTGTTCCAAAGAAGATTTCCTTCGTGATCATATTTCAATAACCCAACGTGAGCAAAGGTAAAGATACTATGGTACGAGTCGACGGCTCCTGTGACAATATATCCTCCATCCATGGTCTGACGAACGCAAGTACCCCAATCATTCAACCCGCTATCGAATGATCGGTTCCATACCAGGTTTCCATTCGTGTCTGTTTTAATAAGCACAATATCATGATTTATCCTTCCAGTGACGACTAAGTCACCATCTGAATCCTCACATAGTGAATAGCCACCAGAATACTGTTCACCGAAAACCCGGTCCCATTCAACAGGAGGAAACGAAAAACTTGACTGAAGATGTCGTTCAGAGGTAAAAACAGCAGACAATGGAGAATCAGGTTGAATAATAGATTTCACTGTTTGATATCCCACCACAGTACTCAATGAACCTAACACAAGAAGAACCACAGCCAGGATACTTACTCCAATCAGAGGTTTCTTATCCATCTTGCTTTCCCCCTATATCATATTTTATAACGATGCTCTTCTATAAATTGGTTCTATCTTCAGTCATAACATCCAACCAAATAACGGAGTATTGGAAATGCATGAGGGAATTGTTCGAACAATCGTCCCCAGAATTGCATGAATGGCAGGTTGTAAGAGTAAGGCATGGTCACTGAAAGGGTCGCCCAGTCGCTCTCTACCCCCCAAATATCTCGTGCCTTCACTTGGACGAGATAGGTATTTTTCTTAGTCCACCTATGGGATATTGCTTGTTCTTCACCAGAGGAAAAAGGACCAATCCATCCACTAGTTGTAGAATCACCCCAATCAATGTAGTAATAGACATTATCATTATCAGGATCACTAGAACAAAGAGTGTACGGATATGATACCCCGGCCTTACCATTGGTTTCGCCCTCTATGGACGGCGCGTCCGGGGCTTCCGTAAAAATCCCCTCGATGTCAATTAAATAATTTAATCCACTTATTTGCCAGACAATCGTCCCAGCGTTATTCACTTCTATTACCTGATTCTGGCTTCCCATGACTCCGATGAGCGTATTTCCATTTGAGAGTCGTTCTGCATCAACGGGGAGAATGACTGTTTGTTGCCAGACGATCGTTCCAGCGGCGTTTACTTCAATGACTCGCATAGCGTTCCCTTCGGTAATGAGCGTGTTCCCATTTGAGAGACGTTCAGCATCAAGAGGATAATCTAAATTAGTCTTCTGCCATACAATAGATCCTGAGGGATTTACCTCGATAACACGACCGTACTCAGAATTAGGGCATTCCACAATCAACGTATTGCCATTCGGACATCGTTCTGCTTCTATAGGGTAGTTCAATCCACTCTTCTCCCAGACAATGTCTCCTTGATTATTTACTTCGATTACACGTTGATTGGCAGTCTCCGATATGAGCGTGTTTCCATTGGTTGTCCGGTCAGCATCATGCGGTATATTTAATCCTATTTTACTCCATACAATTGTTCCTGCTTTATCAACCTCTATGATACGATTCCCGTATAGTTCTGTAATTAAAATATTCCCGTTTATTAGAAGGTCTGCGTCATATGGGGCATTTAATCCTGTTTGTTCCCACACGATAGTACCGGTTGTGTTCATCATAATGACGCGATTATTTTGTGTCTCAGAGATTAACACAAAACGCTGTGGTTCATTAGACGACAGCGGCAGTAATGAATGATGATTTCCTGAATCACTATTCGCTGCAACCACAGAAATTTGTATCATGACGAGCAACACACAAAAAATAAAGCATACTATTTTATTTACACTTTTTTCCATATAATTCCCCTTTTATCATATTTTATAACGATGTTCTGCTATAAATACGTTTATTCCTTAAATTAAAAACACCACTTGGATTTCTTTAAAAAAAACATCGTGTCGTGACACACGTTTTAAAACGATTCTTTACATCAATAATAATAAATGATGTACTATCTGTTTGATTGGGATGATGGAACGACAAGCACCTGGATTAAACAGCAAGAAACAGAGACGGGAGTTGCATCTCATTCGTGGATGTTTCGGGGAACCTATGAGGTCAGAGTAAAAGCAAAGGATATCTACGGCCGGGAGAGCGACTGGTCGGAGCCACTCTCAGTGACGATACCTAAAAATTTCTTTTGTAATGAGATTCTTCCATCATTTGGAGGCGCCATCCAGAAATTCTGGGAACTATTCAAGATTTATTTCTTTCGCTTTCCGAACCGATTATTCTTTTAGTTAGAAAAATTTCCTAACAAGAATCTCATCACTTGCAAATGACCCGGTCATATTATAGGCTCGCACAGTGAGTGTCTGTTTTCCGAACGTCCGCTGAGTCCATCTCCAGGTATAGGGAACGGTGGTGATGTTTCCTTGTACATCACCATTGACGAGGAACTGGACATATGCGATACCGCTTCCCTCGTCAGAGGCAGCGACTTCTACGTCGACGGCACCAACGATAAAAGGAATCTGACAGTCCAGGATCTTTTTGTTTAAAAAGTAGAGGGCTGGAGCGGGCTTTGTTATGGTGACATGAGGGATGTTTCCACTTAATCCTTCGAACATCAAAGAAGGATCACCATAAAGGTTAAAGGTGTACAAGTCAAGATATTCCTCATAAGAGTTCCAACCGTAGTGCAGATTACAGAAGAATTTCGCCTGATACAACGCTTCACCAACACTCTGAGATCGATTAATGATGTTGTTATTGAACTCGTACATGATGGAATCCGAACCACCAAGATCAGTCGGCCAGTCAATATTACCGTATGGAGTCCTTGCAGAACTGATAACCCCAACTGCGGCACCATATCCAGGCTCGGTGAGGAGGTCGATGCCGAGATTCCCCCAGTTATTCGGCTCAGGATATCCAACATAACAGGAAATAGCGGTCACGATGGAAGGATGGTCATCATCAAGATCTGTAGACGTACTCAGCATCGTCGGCCAGGTCATCTCGTTTGCCTCAGGGATGCTATCCCCATCGTCCGTTGACCAGATCTTCCGCGCGATGAGATTGGACCATCCGTGTGCCGCCCAGTTGACAATCGCGTATTGGTTTTCTTTCCAGTCTTGCGTCCATGCCGCCTCAGTTAGAGGTGTTCCGGGGAACTCTGATGTCTCAAGACCATCCTGCTCAGTGTACCTGCTTACAGTCCAATTTGTCATTAGATTATCTGCGATGACCGCACCGATACGGGCGCCATCCATAGCATTGGTATTGGGTGCTGTTTCGTTGCTAAAGTAAAAAAATGCTCCAGGAGCGAGCGCATGGTGTTTCCATTCTCCGGTATCTTGCTCAAAAGAGACGATCTTATTCAGGGCATACGTTATCTTTGAATGATCATTGACAGGGATTCTACCGACAAAAACCTCTGGAAGGAAATCAGGGTGGTCCTGGTTATATTCACCATAGTATCCGTCACCATCATTGTCCCAGGATGTTTCATCAGGGTCTGATAAATCAGCGTAGTAATAATCAGTGGGTACCTCGCCTCCTGTTCCACCAGGGGTTCCTGCGGTGTTCTGATGATTCGAAGGATTCGGATAGCAGTATCGCATGGGTACGGACTGATAATCCCCAACGAACAGAACATATCGGATGCTCAGTTCAAGATACGATGCCCGAAGGAAGCTTCGTATCTTCGCAGCAAGATCCTGACCGGGTTGAGTGGCGATATCTGGGTCGGTGATATTGATTATCTGAACGGTATGTCCTACAGCGTTTTTCCAGACAATGAAGTTCGATTGCGTAATCGCGCTAACAAGATCCTCCGTGGTGATGATAACATAATCCGTAGCCTGTGATGTGATCGTAGGTTGGGCTTCATCTTCATGATAATATTGGCGTATCTGATCGTAATTGGTACACAATGATTCTGCGATCAGGTCTGTGTTAATATCAGGAGTAAAATGATTCGCCGCTACTGAATCATAGGTGTATTGGATGATGACCTCTACATCAGTCGAATACATAAGTTTCCCTGAAAGAGGATGGAACACAAAAGGACAGACGCAGATTGAAACGTACGGATAATAGCGCAAGGAGCCATGGTTTTGAACTATGACTGGTTCAGAGGGATAGGAATCATCAGAGGAATAGACTTCATTGTTTTGGGTTTGGAACGTCTGTTCGACATATTGATTGGTATAGGGGATTGGCCAGAGCCCAGGAAGAATATGAAAAGTACCTGGAAGCTCTGCTGTGTTAGAGAGGGTATAATCAATAGTAAGAAAAGTTACATCTGGTGGTAAAGCAAACAGATAATTTTTTACAGGTAAAGCGGGGCAACCGGGTGTACGAAGGCAGTCAAATCCATTGATTCTGATCTGTTGGCCTTGTGGAAATGATGTAATCCAATCATTTTGGAACTCAGGAAACGAGACTGGAATGACCAATCGATCTTCAGCCTGACGAGGGATTTGCTTGGTTTGTATGGGTGTATTTTCTGCAAGAATTGCGCCATATCCGCTCAGAAATACATTTGCTATGATGATAAAGATTACTAGCTTCTTCATATTTTCTCCCGAAATGAGAAACGTGATGTTTGAAATATAAAGGTTTTTAAGAAAATGTTGGACGAATTTAGAAAAACCACAAGATACTTTTCCAGAATACGAAATAACTGAGGAGAAAAGGATAACAGGAGAGATATCTACTTTAATAAAGCATCAGAGAGAAAGACAGTTTTCTCAAAGAAGAAAGATCTGAATACCTTATTTTTATTTATATAACCAAAAAATTTAAATGACAGGAGAACTATCCTTTATATAGGGGAAAAATTAAATGAAGAGAACAACAACACATAATTTTAAGGTAGGCAGACTTGTTGTTGGTGTAGCCATCTGTATTTTAATGCTCACTACATCTGTAACAACAGCACTCATCGATCCACAAGATTTAAACAATCAGACGCTTGCAAGCATCACTCAACTGAATTACACCTGGAGTTTTTTAGAACCAAATTATCAGACAATCGCTGCCGATGGTTCTGAGTATACGATAGTGAACATGCCAGGATGTATCAGTGGAGGTGCTGAGGCAGGGACCCCACAATTACCCACGAAAATGATTCAGTTGCTGTTGCCGCCAAAAACAGCTGTCTCAAGCATCGTAGTCACCGGGACACCAATGGTGGTTTCCCAACCAGCCGATCTGATAGCTCAACCAGTTCTTCCCTATCAGAAATCTGTTCCTTTCGGCAGTACTGAACCACAGGCGTTTGTGAAAAACCTTGATATCTATTCAGCAAGCACGCCATATCCAACTGAGATACGTACGGATCATCACATTGGGTATTCCCACGGGTATGCAATCCTGGACTTTGGATTAAACCCACTGCAGTATACACCCAGCTCTGGTACACTGATGTTTTACCCGACCATGACGATTACTATCACCCTTGAGAAGACTGGATATGTCAATGAATTGTTCCGCAACAATCCTGATGATAAAACCTACGTTCAGTCACTGGTCGCAAACCCAGAGATTGCGCAACTTTACGAGACAGCGGATATGCCGACGTTCGAGTACCCTGGAGGACTTTGTGACCCCAGCGGCAACTATGACTATGTGATTATCACAACCACGCAGAATGATTTGGATTACTGGGACACGACTGAGACAACCCCGTATAACTGGGAAAGTCTCATGGACCATCACAACGGTGATGGATTGGCATCCACACTTGTGACGGTTCAAGAAATTGACGCATGCTCAGATTATTTTGGTACAAATCCCTTCAATGACCAACAGGCTCATGTGCGAGAGTTCTGTAAGGATGCTTATGAGGACTGGGGGACAAGCTATATCCTTGTGGGTGGTGATTCGAACTATGTCCCTGCACGACTGATGTCGTCTGGTGGTGAATCGAATGTCGATGCTGACCTGTACTGGAGCAATCTTGACAATACTTTTAATGGTGATTCTGATAGTCAATGGGGTGAGGAAGGGGACAATGGTTTTGATTTCTATGCAGAGCTGTTCGTGGGACGTATCACCTGTGATGTACCCCAGGATGTGTCGAACTGGTTGACAAAGAGTTTCTTCTATGCGGATAGCGCTGATTGGGATTACTTGGACAACGCAGGGTTCTATGGTGGAGACACTACTTGGAGCTGCCAGGGCGATGATTTCATGGACTACAGTGCCATTAAGGGAACCGATGAATGGCTCGGTCCTTCCCCGGATGAGTTCCCCAGTTGGGTCGGTTTTCAGTACGGTTTTGAGACCTGGAACGAGGTCAACCCTGGGAACCAGTTCAACCTCTCCGTGAAATACACAGAAGCACCCTCGCCAAACCCTGGTTGGTCTGGAGCCGGTGTGAACGGATTCAGAACTGCGATCAATAACGATCTGGTCACGATCATCAGTGGTATCGCCCATGCGAATAATCAGATGTCATTGGACGTCTATGCGGACGATTGGGAGTCTCTGTATCATAACACAAAACCGTTCTTCATCCATGATTATGGATGCCATTGTGGTGATTTCAACGATGGTGATGACGGCATTCTTGAGTCAATGCTCTTCCACTCAGATGTTGAGCTTGCTTTCGGCTGTGTGTACAACACAGGTAATGGCTGGGGGAACTTATACTGTACGAATTCAAGCAGTGCGTTCCAAACCAAAGAATTCTGGAGATTCTTCCTTGATGTCGAGAACCTCTCGCTTGATTTGGGCAACTGGCAGATAGGCAGGTCCCATGCACATTCAAAAGATATGATGGCCCCAATGATTGACTGGGATGGTGGTACCTGGCGGCAGATTATACAATGTTGCCTGTTATTTGGTGATCCTGCCCAGCAGTTCAGAACACCTCATCCGAGTGAGGCACCAGCACCCCCATCAAAACCTGTTGGTAAAGACCGTGGGATCTGGAACGTTGAATATAGCTATACAACTCAAACCGGTACTGACCCGGAAAATGATCAAATCTACTGCCTATTCGACTGGGGTGACGGAAGCAATAGCGGTTGGCTGGGACCGTTCAATGGAGGTCAGAGCGTCACTTCATCTCACATCTGGACTGTGCTGGGAACCTATGAGGTGAAAGCAAAAGCACGGGACGTGTGGGGTGCAGGAAGCGCTTGGTCAGAACCATTAGTGGTCACCATTACTGATAATACACCACCCGAGGTTCCTGAAGTGACCGGCCCTCCAGAGGGAACACCAGGGAACCCGTATCTCTACAACATGATGACCATCGATGCGGAGGATCATAACATCTATTACTTTATTGACTGGGGCGATAATACGACGACTGGGTGGCTTGGACCGTATGTTTCTGGCACCGAGATCCATCAGACCCACTCCTGGACCGATCAGGGGACATATCTGGTGAAAGTCAAGGCAAAAGACATCATGGATGCTGAGAGTGACTGGGGAACGATTTCTGTGGTGATGCCCACAGAATATAAATTCTCACTGCAGGGATTCTTCCAGCATCTGCTGGGGATGTTCCCGAACCTGTTCCCAGTCCTACGACACCTGGCAGGGTACTAAATACCCTCTTTTCTTTTTTCTTTTTTTTTAATTTTGATGGTATACTGTAGTATGTTTGCAAAGAAATGATTTTTTTTTAATAAATAAACCTAAAAATATCTTTGATGATTTCTCTATAGAATATTTTTTGTATTCAGAAAAGAAAAAAAGGAAAAAAAGCGAGAAATGGCGTCGTATTAGGGTGTTGGTGTTTGTGGAGGCGGTGCTGCTTGAATTGCTTGGGGTAGATTCTCGGGCATCGAGAAGAATGCAATGATCTGCAGGATAAACGCAACGAAGATGATGAGTAACCCAACAAGGATGATGGCCGTCAACGCTCCGATGAGGTACAATAGGCCAGTGGTATGAAACATAGATGTGTGGGTTTCGCTGGCGATCTTGTTGTAGCTTTTTCTGAGAAAGTAGGCGGCGATGATGAGGGTGATCCATAAGACGAGCAATCCTGCGATGATGGAAGTGAAGAACGGCACGATGCCCTTGGTTTGCATTATCTGATAGAATTGTGGCATTGACGTTACGTTCTGGAAGTTCGTCCAGTCTATACCAGCACCATAGGAAAAGAAGGATATAATAATGATGAAGATTGCGATGACAACGCCGATGATAACGGTGATAAAGGTGAGTAAAAAGTTATTAAAGATGTTATGGTCCTTAATTTCATCTGCGATATATTTCACGGCGACCAGAACGAGGATTAAGCCCACGAAAGCGATGAGCCAGCCTACTGCGGGAACGGGGAGCAGCAGCATAAGGATGGAACCTATTCCGCCTAATGTTTTTGCTTGACCTAATTTTGACATAACTTTTCTCTCCTCAACAATTAATTGATATGGACTCAGCAACAACTTCTTTGATTTAAATATTGCGTTAATAAGAGGTAGGTTTTTATACACCTACTTATTATAAATGTACAATATTGGGTGATAGGTATGAAGAAAAAAATAGGGGTATTTTGTTTTTTTATGCTAATGACGTTGATGCTATTGCCGGTGGTTTCATCCGTTAGTACGGTTTCAGAACAACAACCGTTGACGACTTCTGCTGTTGAAAAGCAAAATTGTGATGCGCAGGAAAAGCCAGTGCCTGTTGTGTTGACCGGATATCTGCTTATCCATGTCTCCGTCTATACACCAGGGGAAGGCTTGCATCCGTATGCCGGAGCCAATATCAGTGTGAAAGGTTTGTTCTTTTCGTATAACGGCCAAACCGACGAGCAAGGGGATTGTTTGTTCCAAGTTCATACGAAGCTGTTAAGAGCAAAACTGTATTTCATCAAAGTCAGTATCCCTCCAGGAGACTTGTTGCATACGAAGATAAATTCTATCTATATTCAGTCGCGACAGATCGTGTACAAGGAT
>JBFYMQ010000071.1:0-9917 GCA_041304825.1 Thermoplasmatales archaeon | reverse complement strand
CAACATACACTAACAAGTGAGAAGACTCGAATTTTATATGATTAATATGCAAAAGATGCAGGGGAAGGGATTTGAACCCACGTTTACCAGTTAAATTCTGAGTGAGAGATAATAATTACTCCAATAAAAGCCTACAATTTCATTGATTTTCCTCTTTATATTATGGAAATGGAATCCAAAAACATTCTAAATTAATTCCGATTTGTCCAATAAACTGAACGAATACTTCTGCAATACGAATACCGAACAGATACAGAACTATGAAAAACAAAAATATAAAATATAATCCCATACAGATAACTGGGAATTTCCATAAGCCAGTTACTCTCTCGTTTCCACAATCACAATCAGAATCCTTCAACTGAGTTATTTCTGCATTGAGTATAAGATTCTTTTCAATAACAGTAGATATTTCCTTCTGTATCTCCTGATTATTGAATTGATACTTGCCAATTATTGACTGAATCCTTGACTTACTGATAACCTTTGACAGAATCAAACCAAGGAAATACATCATTTTAATTTGATTTTTTGTTACAACAGGAAACTCTGATACTGGGAATGTCCCTCTGCTCATCTGGGTTTTGAGGATGATTCGTTGTATCTGTTTGTTATTGGCAATATCGCAGATGGTTTGGAATAACAACTCTCTCTGATTGATTCTCTCTTTGACTATGTTCTGTTGTGAGGTTTGGATTGTCTGATATCCAACCACATTGGTAAATGAACCTAGAACAAGAAGAACCACAGCACAGATGCTTACTCCAATCAGAGGTTTCTTATCCATACTTTCCTGCCCCTATAGAAAAGAACAATCCTTGGTTATTTAAATCTTTGTCAGGTTGAAAAAAGTGCAGGGGAAGGGATTTGAACCCCTGGGTCTATTCGCACAAAAACTATGGTAATCTATCAAAAGGGTTGAAAATGAGGAGCGTAGACGCACAAAGACCATAAGGATTATATTAATATGGGTTGTTTCGAACCCCTCGTGATCGTATAGGCTCTCTTCTCTAAGATATTAACTAATGTTCAACCGGCTATACGTTTATAAGGAGTGATTTGTTAGGATATTGATGATACAGGAGGAAAAAACGTGGTAGTAGGGTTTGTTCTGATGCATGTTTCTCCATTACATGAGTTTGAGGTGTACAATAAGCTTTCGAAACTGCCTGAGGTTATCGACCTTCATCCTTTGTTTGGGGAATACGATCTTATCGCAAAAATTCAAGCAAAGGATTATGAAAGCATTGGTGAAATCATTATTCATAAGATTAAAACAATTGAGGGCGTCACAGATACAAAGACATTGACAGGGATAAAGCTGCATTGAAGCGTTTGATTGAAAAGAATAGGATTACATTTGGAGTGAACATGAGTCGGTTTCGAACGATGAATAAAAAAGTCGTTGAGCTGTTTGATGAGAAAACAGGGGGCGTAGTACGAACGATCTGTTTTCGTAGCCCAAAAGAATTTGATGAGTTTATCAAAGGATTTAAAGAAATGAGATACCCGGGGTATGCCTGGAGATATTCCGATAAAAGTAGAAAGAAAGGGAAAAATGATCTCGTCGATCATTACCATGAACCATGATGGATTCTTCTTTCGGAGTTTTGGATTTATAATAATTTTTTTAGTTCTTCTGTGAAGATATCATAGGTGGTATGATCGTATAGGACGAACTTTACCAACTGGATATCTTGGTGCGCCTTGAGGTATTCGATGATTGTTTGGAGGGCGATGTGTGCTGCCTCGCGTATTGGGTATCCATATGCTCCGGTGCTAATTGCGGGGAACGCAATGCTTGTCAGATTTTTTATTGAGGCTAGTTTGAGGCTTTCATAGTACGCGCTTTTGAGCAGCCCTGCTTCATTTTTTGTTCCATTGTGGTACTGTGGTCCGACTGTGTGGATGACGTTTTTTGCTTTGAGCTTACCACCGGTCGTGATGACCGCTTTTCCTGTGGGGCATCCGCCGATTGTTCTGCACTGTCGCATGATTTCGGGTCCGCCCGCGCGATGAATCGCGCCGTCAACGCCTCCGCCTCCAGCAAGTCTGCTGTTTGCGGCATTGACGATCGCATCGGTTGATTCCTTAGTGATATCTCCGTAGAAAAGGATGAGTATTGAGGAATTGATGGTCTGTTCCATACGGTTCTCCCCCAGTACTATTCATGAGATGATTGCCGGTCTTGAGCCTCAGGGGTCTATTTGACCGACAATTCAGTAACAAACACATCTGCTTTCTTTTGATTCGTTTGCTTGTAGATTAATTTTGGGTTTTTTCTCGATTTTGTTAACTCTTGAAGTTTCTGGGTTATTTCGTTCATTCTATATCACCTCGCCTTAAATGAATATGTCTCATTCTCAATAACGTTTTTTTATTACTTCTTTAGGTTTGTTGCTCTTGTTCCTCGTTCTGAGTCTTCAATCTGATATTCGACTTGGTCGCCTTCAGAGAGATTCATCTCTGTTGGTATCGATGATCTATGGACAAAGGTTTCTTTTCCATCGTCACCGGTAATAAAGCCAAATCCTTTCATATCATTGTACCATTTTACTGTTCCTTTCATATTCTGTATCACCGCCTCAGACGTTTTTATCTGGGTTCTTAAAAGAATGAAAATAAAAAAATCGCAAATGTTCGTAATACCGAAAATGTGAAACTCTTCTTTCTCTTTCTTTCTACTCTCTATAAGAACCACTCCCTTAAATAGATATCTACTGCCAAGAAGATAGCATGCATTACTCTTTTTTTAATGCAGCATGAAATCAATATTTTTTTTATGATTTGATTATGTTGTGTTAACCTTGTATATCTTTTCTCTTTCTTCAAGTTGTTTTTTCAATCTGGCAATATTAAGGCCGTTGTAGACATCGAGTGTTTTTTCTGCAACGTTTTCCCAGGTAAATAGTTCAATTTCCTGTTTTCCGTTTTCGCTGAGTGTTTGACTTAACGATTCATATCGTAACAATGAAATGATTTTGTTTGCTATTTCGTCAGTATCCCAGAAATCAACCTTTAGGCAGTGATGGAACGTCTCGCAGACACCTGCGGTTTTTGAAGCAATTGTTGGAGTACCTGCGGAAATCGCTTCAAGGGCGGTGATCCCAAATGGTTCGCTGACCGATGGCATGACGTAGACACTGGCGATGCCGTACATATGTTTCATTTCTTTATCTGTGAGGCGATCTGTGAATATAACTCTGTTAGAGATGCCTAGTTCAACTGCTTGTTTGATCAGATCGGGGAGCAGGTCACCAGCGCCTGCTACCACGAATCGAACATTGGGTTCAAATTCTGTTACTTTCTTTGCTGCACTGAGGAAAAACTCAGCGCCCTTCTGAATGGTCAGACGGCCTAGGAATAACACAAGTTTCTGTTTTTTTCCTTGGGCGATTGGGTATACGGCATTGTAAATAACTGAGATTTTATCAGGGTTTATTCCGTATTTTTCAATGATGGTTCTTTTCGTGGTTTGGCTTACAGCGATTATTTTATCAGCTTTTTGCATTCCTTCTCGTTCGATATCGATGAACCATTGGTTTGGATGAAGCCAGCCACTTCGGTCGTACTCGGTGGAATGGACCGTGAGAACGAGAGGGATACCCAGTATATCCTTTAGTGCGATGCTCGCTTGTATCGTCAACCAATCATGACAATGAATGACGTCATAGGTTCCTTTTACTTTTGTGCTCACCAAGGCGTTATAGCGAGAAACAGCTTCGAAAAATTGCCCAGCGATTTCGTTGCTTTTCGGACGATCGTAAGGAAACACGGTGGTTTCTCCTACTTCTTTAATGGTTAAATTTTTATTATCGCTGCTTGCGCCATGTTTGGTTTGAGGCATGTAAAAGTCTACTTTCACACCAATGTTACACAGGCTTCGTGTCAGTCCATAACAATGGGTTCCTAAACCGCCTACCGTAAAGGGTGGGTATTCCCAGCCAATCATTGCAACTCTCATGTCGTTAATCCTTTCCTAAAAAATTCCTTCCTTTTTTAAAAAAAAGGCTCTTTATTTTTCGAATCTTGTTTTGTAATAATCTTCATCATTGGTGTGATGTCGTTTTCGCAATTTCCTGTTACTTTCTTCTTCAACGTTTGAAAATTCTCGCTCAGCCGTCATTGATTTCACCTATTCTTTCTATCAGTATTATGATGATGTCGACAAGCAACGGAGAGTATATATCATTGTGTACAAAAGCATATAAGTGTGTAAAATTATTACATCATTGTGTAAATTATGGAAAAGAGAATACGGATGAATATCTCAGTAACAAAAAAAGAAAACCTGCTCATAAAAAAACTTGCAAAAGAAGAAGAACGACCCTATAGCAGACAGATCGTCTATATGACAGACTTCTACATAAAAAACAATAAATCAAGAGGAAAATGAGGTGAAATACATGAAATATGTATGTAACAGATGTAGTAATGTTTTTCAGGCAGATGACATCACCATTCACTATTCAAACGGGGATCATGGAGTAGAAATTCTTGCCATTTGCCCAACGTGTCTAGAAAAACACCTGGGGAAAACAAAAGGCGAAACAGAAAAAAAAGTAGACGAAAACGAAAGAAATAAAATGATACGGAAATGGTAGCACCCCGTCCAACGGCTTTTTTAAAGTAAAACGACTCGCATCGCCCATCCCAATCGGAGCAGAGCTCTGGAGCATCAGCGCGATTGAACCGATAGCGTTTCATTCACGACTGAGCGATACCTTGCATTTCTTCTTTCAGTTCCCTGAGTATTTTTTTTAGGATGCTATCCTTTTTGCTTTATGGAACAGAGCATTGTTGATGGCATTGATTGCTTTCCATTCCATCTGTGTGGAATGTAACTCGGAGTCCAATGCATTTGTGAACAGGAGGACCGCGGTGTTGTCAGCAGGAAAGATCGTGATAAGGTCCAGGGCTCCAACATACCCGCCGCTATGCCCATAGGTTTTCTCAAAAGGTTTGTTGGTGATCTGCCAGCCCAGCCCATAGTTATATTTGTCTCCCGGTGAGAAATGCGCCATATGCATGAGCTCAACCGTGGTTTGATTCAGGATTCTTACCCCATTCCATATCCCACCATTCATATGGGCGATGATGAAATGGGAGTACTCCTCAATGGATGTTCGTAAGGTGATCGCGGGATACAGGATATGGATCCCATACTGCGGGTGCCTGAAATACCCGTTATTTTTGAATTCGTAGGGGACCGCAACATTGTCTATATCGACATCCCGTAAGCGAAAACCAGTCGTGTCCATCTGTAGCGGCTGGAAGATATGCTCCTTACAGTATTCGTTGAAATCCTGATGCGACAGTATTTCTACAAGATAGGCGACAATGGAGAACCCGATGTTCGCATAGTAGTATTTTTCACCGGGCCTATCCATCGACCAGGTAGATGAGCTATACGCACTCCCACCAGGCGTCAAATATTCCTCCAGCCAAGGATACGGGAATCCTTCCACATCAGGGTCCCCCGGCAGATAGGAAAGACAGATCCAGTAGAGATTATCATCGGCCAGACTCGACCGGTGTGACAATATCATCTTTATTGTTATGGGAAGGTCGGGATGATTCGGGTTTCGCAGACTGAACGGGAGATACTCGTTGACATCATCATCTAAGTCAAATAATCCTTGCTCATACAACTGCATCAACGCAGTTGCTGTAATGGTCTTTGAGACCGATGCTTGAAGATATAACGTCTGTGTGGTCGCTTCTTTTTGATTTTCGATATCGTAGTATCCATATGCATTGGACCAGACGACCTCTGTATCATGAATGATGCATGTCGCAAGGGATGGTTTGTGCGCCAGACGCATGAGTATCCGTACATAGGTGTTAAGGAAAAAATCAGATCGTACCGGTTGAGTGTCTTCTACAAAGGAAGTGGTTTCTGCATGAGCAACCTGTATGATACTACCCTGTACTGCTATTCCAAGAAACACACCTATGATGATAATACTGACGAGTTGCTTCTTCATATGTTTCACCAACGTCTAATCAAGCATCATATATTTTAGTTGTTATATAAAAGTAATCTCTCCGTTATTTAAACGTATGGAAAGGAAAAAAAATCAATACCGGAGTGATTGTTCCCTTGCATGACCGATCGTTTTCGCGACCGATGTGTCTTCAATCACCTCTCGAAAGGGGAAAATTAAGCGTAGCATCAGTATCTTGATATTTCCTAAAAACTTGTTTTTCGTGAAAAAAATCCCCACCGGCGTCCCCCCTTCGTACGAGGAGCGTTACAGCATGTCGGATCATCAAAGGTAGAGTAATTTGATGGACACTTAGTCTTTGACGATATCATTAGGACTGGGTTTTCCACAATCGCAATAAGCGACCTTGACGATCCCATAAGTTGAGTCCATGGTGATATTGCTTAAGAAAAGGATGAGTATCCTGTTTTATTTGTCAGCCGTCCGGCTTTCATATTTCAGCCATAGGTTCTTGAACCATTTTTGGAGCAAAGGATCGTTTGATATGTTCTTGTTCCATGCTTCTTGGATGTCGCTTTTGGATGATGCTGGGTTAAACGGGTCTGAAACACAAAACTCGCTCCATCGTTTCATATCCCGTTCTATTTTATCGTAGCAACGCCCGCAGACAAGAAATCTTGTTCCTAATGCAGGGTGACGATATCCTTCGAAAAAACCTAATTTCCTATCACATTCTTCACAGTCTACCATATTTATTTCACCAACTTAAACAAAGAACTAAAACAAAAATCTCAGAAATCCGTAAAAAACGAAATTATGAAACTCTCATCCCATTTTTTCTTTCTAAAGCCGACAACACCTCGTCCCTTAAATACGTATCTATTGTCTTGGCATGAGGAGCAAATGAACATCGGTTTTCATCTGGCATCCAGAACGAATCTGGTGTAAAATATCCAACGAAAAAAAACTCCAATTCGAAGGGTGCATCTCTTATCTAATCCCGGAAAAAAAATAAAATATTTTTTACATGAAATGAACCTATTTTCACAAAACTATTAAGAAGGAAAAAAATATTCAAGAGCCTGATGCTCTATGCTAAGAGGAAAAAAACCATCGACGATCGATGAGTATCTCGCATCGTTTCCTGATGATGTACAGGGCATTTTGGAAAGAATGAGGCAGACGATCAAAAAAGCAGCGCCAACCGCTGTCGAGACGATTAGTTATCAGATGCCTACGTTTAAACTCAACGGGAAAAATCTCGTGCATTTTGCAGCGTTCAAACATCATATTGGGTTTTATCCGATACCCTCAGGTATCACTGCGTTTCAAAAAGAGCTGTCTGTCTATAAACAAGGCAAGGGGTCTGTGCAATTCCCACTGGACAAACCAATGCCCTATGACCTTGTGAAAAGAATCGCCCTGTTTAGAGTCAATGAAATCTTGGGATTGATGAAAGAAAGGAAAAAGAGTTCTTGAGAAAACCTGAAACTATCGATGAACAGCATCATCTGATTTTTTTGTCGGAGGAATGTTTGTTTAGAAACTCTCCATCGATAATGAGCAATGTCACGCCATGGTCTGTGGTTGAACGATGCGAGCTGAGGTCGTCAGACACCACATAGGTCATTCCTTTCTGCAGATGAAATGTTCTTCCATCTTGAAGTTCGCTTCTGAAATCACCCTTGAGACAATGGACGATATGGCCTTTTGTGCACCAATGGTCTGCTAGATACCCAGCGGAGTATTCCACTATCCTGATGCGCAGTCCAGGGAACTGACGCGTGTACCAAATCGCCTCTCCTTTCGTTCCTTTATGTTCTGTTTTTGGTGTATCGTCCCAGTCTATGACCTGGAATGGGATTTCCGTCTCGTTCATTTGTGCACTCCTTTTTCTTTAGGATAGATTGATGATTTCTCCTTTAAAATAGGTTTTGGCTTTCCCAGAGATACATACTCTGTTGGTTTCTAAGCGACAGTTCAGGAGTCCCTGGCGTTTTGAAAGTTGTCTAGCCGAAAGTTTGTTTTTGTTTAATTTTTTTGCCCAGTAGGGGACCAGGGTGGTGTGTGCAGAACCAGTGACCGGGTCTTCGTTGATTCCTACCTGTGGGGCGAAGAATCGTGACACGAAATCAACAGTGTCTCCTGGTGCAGTGATGATGGTTCCTCGTACCTTGACCTGTGAGAGGAGATGGTAATCGGGAGATATTGTCCGGATGTCTGTTTCGGTTTCATAGACAAGCAGGTAATCTGTTTTTCCTTTCCAGACCTCCAGTGGTTTTTTTCCGATGGCTTTGATGAGACCGAGGGGTGGTGTTGCTTTTTTAATGGTATCTGCGGGGAAATCTAAGGTGAGAAAGTCTGCTTCTTTTCGTACCTTAAGAATGCCGCTGTGTCTACTTTTGAAAATGATTTCTTTTTTTGGATAGTGATAGTGGGAAAAGAGGACATGGGCGGTGGCAAGGGTCGCATGCCCGCAGAGGGTGACTTCGGTTTCTGGGGTGAACCAGCGGATGTGAAAGTGGTTGTCTTTTTGGACGGAAAACGCTGTCTCAGAAAGGTTGTTTTCCATAGCGATGTGCTGCATGAGTGGTTCATCGAGCCAGTCATCCAGGATGCAGACTGCTGCGGGGTTTCCGTGGAAGAGGGTGTCGGTGAACGCGTCTACTTGATACAGTTTGATACGCATGGTGTTTATCTCAAGGGATTCCCAATATTTAAAACCATTTTTTTGATTGTTGGACATTTTTAAAAAAAAAGGGAGGAGAGGTTCACCGGAGTGCTCTGAGGAGCTTGAACGGGTCGCTTCCTTCTAGATACGATTCGGTGAGTCGCTGGGTTGTAGTGGTGTCCAGTCCTTGTCGTGTGAGTTCTCTTCGGAAGATCCGTGCTGCTTTGTGTGCCTTGGATTTGAACCGGAACGCTTCTATTCCGAACCGGAAGACCAAGGAAGGGACCATCAGGATGAGGAACCCCACGAGTTTCGGGAGATTCCTCACTGTTTTTTCTACCATAGTCTCTTTTTTATCCGGGTTTGTTTAGTCGTGGTCGCGTTTGATAGCTTTTCCCATAAGGCTCCCAAGGTTCAGCGTGCTCATGTATTGTTGGGTCAGCTCGAATGCTTGCCCGTCGGTCATCCCCGCGGTTTTGAGTTCTTTGTAGAAGATCGCGGCTGCTTCTGCGTACTGTTTTGCACTCTTCGGGCCGTAGAGCAGTTCGCTGAGCGTTTTGAGTAACCCAGGTATTTTCTCTGCGACGATATCTAATATTTCCTTGATTTTCTCAGGGTCGGGCATTCCTTCGTGGTTATTCATAGTCATATACCTCCATTTTATTTCTTTAAACACCCTTACGGTGGTCATTCTATATAGTTAAACCGAGCAGTTGTGTCCATTTTTTGATCACCTCATTGGTCAAAGAGTACACAGCGCGGGATCCCTGTTGTTGTTTCTGGATGATATGTTTTTCTTCAAGATACAGAAGCTTCTTTCGGATGATCCGGCGTGATGCAGACCCTCGCTTGCTTTTAACGAGGTCGGTGATCTGGGAGACGTTCTGGCCTGGTCGTTCCAAGAGCACGCGGACGATGTCTTTTGAGATCGGGTCTTTGAGTTCAGGGAGGATGACATCGGGGGTGAGTCCACCGTGGTCGAGGAGAAGTCCTGCGAGTTTGAGGTATCGTTCTGTCGTCTTCCGAACATCCGTCAAAGGTTTCAGGAGCACAGAGAGCATTTTTTCTAGGTCACTGATCCGTTTGTTCAGTTCTTTGACTTCGTCAGCAAGGTCCTTTTCCACGATACCAGAATATTCAGGAGGATACAAAGAACTTTTGCATCCCTCGTGTGTTTGTCAACTGGTTCGACTGATCAGTCTTAGTCTTCGGGTGAAGACACTAGAGACGTTCTTTGATAGTACTGTAAAATATTTATTAGAGGAGCACATACGATATCACGAATAACCTAATGGATG
>JBFYMQ010000070.1:0-9979 GCA_041304825.1 Thermoplasmatales archaeon | reverse complement strand
TTAATCGGATATCCTGGGATGTAAACGTCTGAAACAATACCATAAAATCCCCCTTCAAAATCATTATAGACAATCGTCCCCGTGCCCTCTATAATAGGTTTTACTGTTGTACATCCACTCAATCCAAAACTAACGATCAAAACAATGATTCCAATAATTAATAGTTGTTTTTTCATAGCCTTTCACTCCCTGTAATGTAATATTAAATCAATTCCTTCCTTAAAAACATATTCTTCGAATTTTATGGAGGGGAAGCATTGATCAGGTTAAAGGTTTGTTTTCATTTTTAACACGTTTTTTTCTAATCGACTGACGTTAAATACGGTTTTAACACAATGATAATGGTTTTTTTGGGCGAAATCAAAAAGGAAAAATAGATGAGGATTTTTTAATTCCTCGCTAGGGGTCCCCGAGCCAGAGTAAAATCCCCACAGAGGATTTGAATCTCAGTTTATCAGTATTGTCGATGAAAAATCATTTTAACCCCATGGTTATTTCATGGTTTCACAAAAACAGAAGAAACCTGATGAAAAAATCACCGCGGGTATGATCTAGTGGTTATGATATTAGCTTCCCAAGCTAGTCACACGGGTTCGAATCCCGTTACCCGCATCTATACCAAGACTATGGGCATTACTTACTGCATCAATGAATGAAAAATATTACTGGAGTTTTATTTCAAGAAACTTGCTAATAACAAGACCATTGTCTTTTGTTTTTTACACAAAATCAGCAGCAATCAATATGTTTAATGGGTAACTTTTCATAAAACCTCCACGAAAGAGATTCGAGATAAGTTTTTATCTATCTTTTCCTATTCTCTTGCCACACTCTACATATTCATTGGATGTCTCTTAACATTAAATATCTGGTAATATACGAAGAATTCATAGAGCGGGTCTCTCCTGTTGGACAGAGTTTCCCACGCTTGTAACATGGGTTCGAATCCCACGACCCGCATCCGATAAAATAAGGGGGATAACACATGAAAAACAAGATAAGTATCGGTGACCGAATTGAACTTGTCTTCATCAATGATTCAATGACACGGTTGAAGCCAGGGGCTCAAGGAACGGTCACAAAAATAGAACTTGAAACAGATGAAACCCTGATTTGGGTTCAATGGGATAACGGCGAGCGACTCGCATTACTAGATCCCATCGATAAGTACAAAGTCGTAAAAAAATAAAAAAAAAGAAGCATTTTTAGATGCTAAACCTGTTGAAAGCTTCTTGTAAAAACAGGTAAATAAGGGGAAATCGTTGTTCGAAGCTCTCAAAGAAAAACATTAGGTTTGCTAAGTTACGGGGCATGGTGACTGCAAGAGGCTCGGACCAGTTGCTTTCGGCACCAGACGGATCTTTTGCCTTCACTCGTATCGAATACGTTCCCTTGGTGTCCCATGCGTGCTGAGCACTGACTATTAACCCTGATCCGTACGGGCCAAGCCAATCGCTAAAATTGCCGTCGCCCCAGTCCCATAGATAATAGATCTGATCCCCATCTGAATCAGCCGTGGTTGTTGAATACAGATAAGTCGACCCGATATTTCCAGGAGTTTTACCAGATGGCCGCTGCGGTTGTTCCGGCGGATTATTCTGCTGAACATCTCCCTTAGCAATGAAAGAATGGGCATCTGGTGCACCGATATAAGGATGGTTCTCCTCGCGCCCTGATACATCCTCCGTATGGACGTAATACGACACAATGGTTCCATTGACCTGCGGAGGAATGACCGCGTGATAAAAATCATCGCCCATCGAGGTCATCTGAATGAAGTTCCAGCTTCCATTATTCACCCTCCAATATAATCCAGTGGAGGCAGCGATGAGATTCTGTTCGCTGTACGGATAAATCTTCGCTTGGACATCATAGCCGGTTTCACTGGATTGATTCCCGGTTAATGGGGTATGTTGGATATAGAGCATGTATCGATCGGTGATACCCATAGTTCTGCAATGAAGCGCGTCTGTTGATTCCCACGATCCAGTGAATCCTAAGACTTCATATCCAGGCATCGCAGCCTGATATGAGACAATTGCATCATCATCCCATTGGCTCCCTGTGATGGGAACTAAAACTTTGTTGTTTAAAATAAGAGAATTGGTATATGGCTGATCATTAGGCGTATAGACTCGCGCAACATGATACGGTGTTCCATAGCAACTCATCTGAGATTCGAAATAATCGACTGCTGCCTCGATCTCATCATATTGCGAATGACTAGCCGGCACTTCGCGAATCAAAATCGTGTCTGGTGAAAGATACTTCCCCCAACAATCAATATGTTTAATGTATTCATCGTTCACATCAGGGACAACATGGTAGGTGGTTATCCCAAGGTATTGGTTTACCATCTGATTGATCTGTGCATGGGAATAGCCTGGATTTTCTTCCCAAATCAAGGTAGTTGATATCGAGATTCCCTGTCCATCGGTCATGTAGTTCCCACCAGTAGCCACCAGCGGCATGTCGTAAACCGGGATGCTTTGGTTGTCCGCATATACTGTAGGGATTAGATCATCATTTGGCCGTGGGCGGTTATAGGTGAAGTCAACGACTCCTTGTACGCTTTCTTCATTAATGATGAACCAGGGGCCATAATCCCGTGTCCAATAGGTATCAGTTGGAGCTATCAGATAAGAACAATGACTGATGTCTATCCCATGGTTTTGATACTGAGTCTGCACCGTGTTTTTTTCAGAGGTACTTGCGACAATTGTCACTACATTGACATCTTCTGCCATTTCTTTTATGATATCATAGGAGATTCCAAAACCAGAACTAGTTGAATAACGAACAATTACACCCTGCATCGGTTCGAATTCCGCTGGTTGACGTATCATTGCAAATGATGACGAAAAAGTTGAATACTGTTGTTCACCATTTGTGGCGTTAACACATGCCATCGGTAGTAATAAACCGATGATTACTATGATTAATAGTACCTGATTTCTTTTCATTATTGTGTAAATCCCCCTAATCTATCATACGATTTCAATTGTATATTCGAAAGGAACAATGTAGTTCTTAACCGAACTTTGATATAGGTGGGTTGAGGGGTATGTATCCCTCAACATATCTATGAATACACCAGATTCGTTAGATTTGTGCGAAATTCTCAAAGAAATGGAAGAGACGTGGGAAGAGTGTTTCGAGCAGATTAAAGAGTTTAACGAAGTAAGGAAGATTATACGGCATCGCGACGTCTAAGGGGTCTGACCAGTCACTCTCATGTCCGTGAGAATCTTTTGCCTTCACACGGACTGAATAATTCCCTTGCTCAGTCCAGGATTTCTGGGTCGATACGGAGTTACCGGAAGCATAAGGACCAACCCATTCGCTGAAATTTCCGTCCCCCCAATCCCATAGGTAATAGACACCATCGCCTTCGGGGTCTGTTGTTGTACTGGAATACATGTAGGTGTTCCCTGGCGTACCCGTGGCTCTGCCTGTTGGTTTGTCAGGTTTCGCTGGGGGCAGGTTTGGTTCTCCAACCATGATTATGGCCATGTACGGTATTGCGTTAAATCCGGTGACGACCAGTTGAACTTCGCCAACAACACCAATCGGTGTGAAGAACTGGATGATCGCATGACCTGTTTGATCAGTGTATCCATTCCCGAGAAGTGCACCGTCTGCGGAGACTGCACACAGAGCGTTTGGAAGGTCAACGACGTCGACTTCAAAGGTTTCAGCTCCATTGGGGATGAACTCATCATAGATGACCTCCATTGTTGCGGGGATATCGGTGCGGACTTGTACTGATGGATCGCCAAAGACGGTCCATGCGTCAGCTTCCGTTACACCATCTGATCCGTAATCATCAATCATCGACATCGCACCATTATAGCAGAGAGCGCCATACGTGGTTTTTTGATTCTCGGGATACAACCCAATGAGGATATTATTGAATTCATCTTGTGCTTCCATCGGTGGATCCCAGCTTTGGCTAATGGAGGACATATATGCCCCGATCGCCCCAATCGGTTGACCGTTATGGGTCGCTCGTAACCAGGCTTCTCCGAAACAGGTCCCACTGTTGAATTCCCCATTGTTGCAAGCAACTGATGTGATGAAGGGGAGCATATTATCGTTGGTTAATGCAAATACGTTTGTGTTGCTAAACCCACTTGATCCCCATGAGGTCATCGATCCATGACCACAGTAGTTGATGATGCTACGCCCTTCGTTTAATGATGTAGCGACCATCGCTGGTGTTGGGTTCCCGGAAGCATCTCCACCACCTTGGCTTCCGTCATAGAGCTCATCGACAAGTGTGTAGGTGAAGTTGAGAAGAAGGGTTCGAATATTTCTGATATGCTCATAATCATATTCATTATCATCGCCAACACCTTGGCTTGAGGCGATACCTAAACCTTTCTCGTACCATTGAGCATCAATCTGAGGATCCCTTTCATAGGTAATCGTCCTATTTGCTTGTGTTTGGGCTTGTGCGACATTTTCTGCAGAGAATCTTCCAACGAAGAGATCAGCATAATGATCAGATCCTACGATATATCCATAACTTGGGTCTGAGGCGCCATAACTTGGGTATAATGTGGGTACCTGCGCGACGTCACCAACAAGGAGAACAAAGGTGAGTCCATTGGTATTGTAATAATCGGTGATGAATGTTTTTATCGCATCGGCATTCCCAATCGATGAAACATTGACCATTTCAGTCGGGATTCCTTTCAGGTTTTTCCACTCGACGAACGGAACCATCGTGGCATAGAAAGAATCATAGGTGATGACCAGCATGTTTCCCTGTTCAGAGACAGGGTCATACTTCGCGGAATTAAAGTTAATGAAATGGTGTTTATAGAGAGCGAGGAAGTCGCTGTCAATCGCTGACAATTGATATTGGGGATCGTTGCTGGTTGTGATCTGTTGCGAGGGAGTGATTTCAACAGTAATATCGTTGTAGAACCGTAATGTCGCTTGTTCTGGGTTGTATTGGAAGGGGTGAATTCTAACAACTTGGCCTCGGAAATCCCTGAGATAATATGGTTCTTGGAGTTCTGCGATAGTTGAAGGATACCAGGTGTTTTGAGTGTAGATATCACCAAACTCATAGGGAATATCCGCAGGGTTCACTGTTCGTAGCAGGTTCCCTTTCGAAGGTGCGATAAGGATGTTTTCATACTCTTCGTAGGATGTTCCAATGACACGGATCGTCATCGTCGCTTGATTTGGGATAATGATACTGCGAGCAATGGACGGAAGAGCGGGTGCACCTGCAACCAAGCTGATAGCTTCACTGTCTAATGCTAAAAGAACGTACTGTTTGTCATTGATCTCCACGGGAGTCATGGTAAACGCATCAATGGTATAATGGAGACGAGTCATGTCATCCACTTGCTGGACCGTGATGGAAACATCATTCGAACTGGATGTATTGACGGTTTGAGTCTCTGGCGAGCTTCCACCGATGCTTGGTAGTATGCTTGCTGCAGTCACAAAAAGGCCTACAAAAAGAATGATTAACTTTCTTAGGTTTTTTTCTCTCATAGTATCCCCCTATGCTCTATAGATGGAATAGGATATTTATATTTTATAGCTAACTCCGTACTTCCTATATATACTTTTCTTTCACAATAAAAGCCATTGAAAGAGTCAAAAAAGGAAAATAAACGTTCGTTCTTCTACCTAAACGATGGAATTTTTAAAAAATCGCAAGAAAATCATTGGTATTTATCACATATCACAAGAAGAAAGAGAAAGTTAAGAGAAAAAAGTAAAAAACATATCCAGCCGCTTACTTAAAAATCGAACAGGTTTTTTTGTTTGGTGAGTTGATTCAACGACGAAAAATTTTCAAGAAGCGGTATGACACGATCCTTGGAAAACTGATGTTCGTCACAGAGAAGACGAATCACTGCAGACGGATCAGGCTTCGACCATTGAAGTGAATACTCCTTCGTGATGGTCGGCTCAAGAAATATTTTTCTGACAATAGCGATTTCATCAAAGGTGAAATTCCTCTCAACCTCAGGAATACTACTGAAAGCGTTTTCAATGGTTCCTTTTTCCAAAAGGAGCTTGAGGCTTTTTTTCGGACCATATCCTTTGATACCATCATTAAAATCAGTGCCGATGAGAATGGCGATATCAACGAGTTGCTCCCGGGAGATCCCCAGTTTTTGAAGACCAGGTTCAAGACGGATTCGCTCTGGGTGAACTGTGGTATATGCTTGTTTGTTTGGGAGTTTTCTTTTTTCGGAGGACGTCAGGTTTCGTACTAACACAGGTGCTCCAAATAAGAGACAGTCGAAATCTTGTGATCCTGCCGCAAAGGCATCCCCTTTCCGAACCATGTAGCTGGCTTGTGCTTCTCCCTCGGATGGCGCCTGAATGTAGGGGATCCCAAGTGCATCAAGAAGTTGTTCGCTCTGCTGGACAATTTCAGTAGTCACCCGTGAGGTTTGTTGTGCTTTTGATTTCGCTTTTTCCAAATCTCCTTTTTCAAGGGCTTCCTTCCATTCTCGTTCTGCTTGTTCTTTGCGTTCTCGTCGTTGCTGGATGGTCCGCGCTTTGAAAGGATGAGGAGTTCCATCGAACACGTACACGGGGCGGATCTTTGCTGCCACCATGTTTGCGGTCCGATATAACAGTCCTGATAAATGCGACGTGATCCGTCCTTGTGAATCCTTCAGTGGCGTCCCATCACGCTGCCGTATACTAGCGAGAAACTGATGAAGGATGTTATAGCCGTCGAGTGCCACGATACGGTCTTTGAAATCCTCAAATCCGCAAGGTTCCTTCGTAAATAATTCTCCAAGGTCTACACCCATGAGCTATCCACATCTTTTCAACAGATAAATGCCTTTCTTTCCACCCGATATGTTAAAAAAGGAAGACCGATTCCCATGTTCGATGAAACGAGATCTTATCTCCATGCTTGATGTGAAAGATGACCTCACTGATATCATTACCCTCAGCATACGACTCAAACAGCTATCAAAACGAGGAAAACGTATCGAACATTTGAAAAGAAAAACCCTTGGGATGATTTTTGAAAAACCCAGTACAAGGACCCGTGTTTCATTTGAGACCGGGATGACACTGCTTGGTGGTCATGCGATCTTTCTTTCTAGTAATGACATTCAACTCGGAAGGGGAGAAAGCATTGAGGATACCGCAAAAGTGCTCTCCCGTTATGTTGATATGATTATGTATCGTGCGAAGAGCAATGAAGCAATGAAGGAGCTTGCAACTCATGCGACCATCCCAGTCATCAACGGTCTGGACAACAAAGAGCACCCTTGCCAGGTGATTACTGATCTGATGACGATTCAGGAACACAAAGGGAAGTTGAAGGGGCTGCAGTTCGTGTACCTTGGCGATGGGAACAACAACATGGCGCATTCCTATTTACTTGGATGTGGTATCGCTGGGATGAACGCCCGGATCGTCGCACCAAAGCAATATTGGCCTGAGAAATACTATGTAGAAGCAGCAAAAAAATTCGGGGTCACTATTGAAATCACAGATAAAGTAAAGGGTGCGACAACTGGTGCTGATGTTATTGCCACTGACACCTGGGTATCTATGGGTGATGAAGCGGAAAAAGTAAAACGAATCAAGGATTTCAAAGGATATACGATCGATGCGGTCATGATGAGTGCAGCAAAAAAAGATGCAATCTTCCTTCACTGTCTGCCTGCGTATTACGGTTATGAAGTGACCAAAGAGGTCGCCCATGGCAAACAATCAGTGATTTTCGATGAAGCGGAGAACAGGATGTGGGCGCAGATTGGCATCATGGTGTCGCTTCACCGGCACATGTTCCCGTAATTGACAAGGATTTCACTTGCCACCGTCCAAGCTGGAATCATATCTGGATACAGAGAGATGACCTCATTGGCGATGGTGTTCATATCCGCATGAAACTCACCTGAGGGAAATCCACCAATAACACAGAGAAGATGATGTTTGTTCTGTTTTTTTAGCTGTGTAAAATACTGCGGGAGTACTACTGGTGTTCCATCTATTGAAAGAACGGCAACAAGATCTGCATGTTGTTCTTCGATGACTTGTTTCAGAGAAACATTCTCTCGTAACGAAAGGAATGGTTGTTTTTTATCCGGCAAGACACGGTTCTCAAAGAGTTGTTCCAGAAGCCCAAGGAACCGTTCGTAGTTCCGCATGATCCGCGTCTTGGGATCCACCGTGATCACCTGATCGTGTCTGGTGTGGATAAGAATGTTCAGTTGACTTTGTTTATTCACGATGGATTCAAGTGCAGTGAGTAAAAACAGATGGACAATATCAGGACGGCCTCGTCGTCTCCCTTCAGGCAGATGCGTCATCGCGGCATGATGATAGTTTGAATCCAGAAGGATCTGCAATGGTTGTTTTCTTCTTTGTCTGGCATGGGCGATCACCGCTGGATGACGGCTGAGCTCATCAGGCATCAGTTCAACTTCTGATTCGGCGAGCACCAAGGTTAACATAGCAAAGCCTCAACTGAGAATTTCTTCAAGTAGGTTCTGTTTGATTGCGTATCGAATTTCTTGTGCAATCCGTCTGCCTGTGGAAAGATCATGTTGAATGAGTTCAGAATAGGGAGATCCCGAGATATACGGGTTTGTTCCTGCGACGATGCGTGCTGAGATTTCAAAGACTTTAAACTCCAAATCCTCTGTGACAACTGTTTCAAGGCAGAAGGGGCCGATAATGCCGCCGAACAGCTCAAGTGATTTTTCCACGACCGCTTCCCCCATTTTAAAGACCTGGGGTAAGAGTGACTCTCGCATGACAATAGGAATGTTGCCGGTGACCACGAACGTGGGATGAATCCCTAGCTCTTCGAGTTCTGCAATGGAGCCAAGGCGTTGCACCTCATCAATGGTGGTCTCATCGCGACGGTCCATGGAAAGCAGCTGTAGGCTTCCTTTTGTCAGCTTATACGCATCATCTTGGATAGGTGAGTAAAAATAATGCAGATAATACCTGGTGCCCATCACAAATTCCTGGATCGTATATGGTTTGTCATGCTTCACTCGTTTGGAGAACTCCGCGAATGTTTTTGCGATGAAGAATCCTTTTCCGCCTTTGGCTCCATGGTATTTTACGATGACTGGTTTTTCAATGTTCCGCGGGTCTTTAACCTCCTTTGGCATCGTAATCCCGGCACCCTCAAGCCAGACGCGCTCTTTCTCACGGTCTGACTCCCACATGAGCACATGGCGGTTCCCGAATGTGGGCACTTGAAGGTTCAGAAAATTCTTTGGTCCGAGATACTCGACAAACGATCCATGCGGGATGACAACAACGTTTTTTTGTCGAAGCTCATCACTGTATTTCGCGATATCCCTGTAGTTGTCAACGATCAAAAAATCATCTGGTTTTCCAAGTGGAAACGCGTCGTAGAACTTCTTCACTTCGCCAACTGAGATGCCTAATGTTTTAAACCCTTCTTTTCTCGCACCATGAAAAATCTGAAGGCTGGAATGCGAACAGACCGTCGCGACCGTCAGGTTTTTTGTCTCATACGTGGAGAGGAGCTCTTTAATGTTTACTTCAACCATTTGATATCCAACTCCCAATACGAGGATAACGCAGCCCCTTTTTTTATCAGTTTCGCTGGAAAAAAAGGGACTAAAAAGAGATTGATTAGAAGCGTTTTTTGTTGTCTCGGAGGCTTTCGACGATTTCCTTGCCAAAATCGGTGATTCGATACAACTTGATATCCCGATGCTTTCCTCCCTCGATTTGCTCTATTAAATTCAGACTCAATAACGATTCATCATCACGATACCGGGAATTCATCCCGCGAATCGCACCAATAACATTGGTCGGCGTGGTTTTTACATTGTACGCGATCTCTGAGGTGTAACTGCCACTTGGACTGATCTCAAACAGGTAATCTGCTATCTTCTTCCGCACGCTACTTCTCCGAAGCGACCTGATAATAAGAGGTTTTAACATCTCTGGAGAAATAACTGTTTTCTCTCCATCCAGCATCCCATTC
>JBFYMQ010000069.1:0-10370 GCA_041304825.1 Thermoplasmatales archaeon | reverse complement strand
AAATCAGGACGCGAGAAACCGATCATGGTGGGAAATCGGTCACAGTCTTCAAAGACATTGATCCATCAGAGTACAAAGTGAAAATGCCAAAGATGCCTCCACCACCATCCAGACAAGCAGCCAACATACCTCAAAAACCAGGAAATATCCAAAATAATGTGACAGAGAAAGCAATCCAGGTAAACAGAGTAGCAAAACGACTTGGTTGGGTAACAACAGACGATCCTGATGAGACGATTAAATTCCTCAGCGCCGAAGCTGAAGAAATGAAAGAGAACGTCTACAAATATCTTGAATCCCTTGCCCAACTTGGTGGTAACTTCTGCCATAAGGAGAATCCAAGCTGCCTGCAATGCCCAATGGCAAACGGATGTCGATATCATATCGCTCATAGTAAAAAATCTCATACACAATCGCAAAGACACGGGCTGGGGTTGTTCAAAAGAGATAAATCAAAGGTCGTATGAAAAAGAACACATGGTCTTTCTTTGTTTTCAGCATCCTTGTTCTGGTTGTCATGTTGTCTGGCTGCGAGATGATATTTCCACCAGTGACGTATGAAGCGACCCCGACGAGAATCAGTTATGACCTGTCCTATGGGTATCGTGTGAACATTTCAGGGACCGGGAGATATGAGCTTTCCTATTTTTGTGACACACCAGAAGTCCTCAGTGGAACAGCCACATATAGTAAACTATATTCTACTGATTTCCAGACGAATAATCTGTTCAATAATACCGTCATTCATTGGAATATCTCTGGTAAAAACGTAAAAACCTATGAGTTAGGGATCACAACCCAGATCGAAGCTGGAAGTTATTTAATAGCTGATTTGAATGGGAAGGATGCTTTGACAATTGGAGAGATTCAAGAGAGGTATCCCGAACTCCTCACCCAATACACTCAATTGCAGGCCAATGAGACCATACGATTTATCGATCCTTTCGATCCTGACATCAAGACGATAGCAGACGCAGTCCACACAACTGAAAAGACAAATAATTCATTTCTCTTGGCTAAGTCTTTGTTTTCTTGGTTAAAGCAAAATATCGCCTATCAGATCCATCCTGATGAGCGTGCGGTACGATCAGCATCGATGACCTTGTCCAATAAACAAGGAGATTGCGATGATATCTCATTTCTGTATATTTCACTGTGTCGAGCGGTTGATGTCCCTGCGAGATTCATTCGTGGATATCTCATAACGGAAGGTATAAACGGATCAATAATAGCAACTCCACATGCATGGACTGAGGTATTTGTTGGACAATCAGTGAACCTCAACGGGTGGATTCCGATAGAATGCGCCTGTTGTACCAATTCTCTTGTGACAGATATTAATCAGAACTTTGGAGTAGAGAGCGCATTTCATCTCCGATTGTTCACCGATGATGGGACTAATGCATCACTTGCATCTTCGCTTTCTGGCATCTCGTATATTACCCATGATCCGAATACGACCATTGCACTTGAGTCATTTGCCAAAGTTAGTAATTATCATGAACTGGAATCAAAAAAACTGATCATCACGGAAAAAAACATTCGGCATTACGAGTAAATTTACAAAACAAAAACATTATTTCTGAGAATGAGTTTCAGATACAAGATGGTTGTGATCTTTTGGTTGATGACAAAACCGCAGACGAATTTACAGCGTACATGAAAAAATTCATTGATCTGTACATCGCTCTTTCCAGATTCGTGAAAAATCATACGACCGTATCACATCCTATCATTCTAGATCTTGGCTGTGGACCGGGGTTACTTTCTGTCGAAATGTTAAAGCAAATCCCAGATGCTTTAGTAATTGGAATTGATCCACTGATGAAGATGCTGATGTTGGCAAAAGAAAACACAGATACATCAGGTGTTCAAATTTTCGAACCTATGCTTGGTATCTCAGAAAAAATCCCCTTGAAAGACAATAGTATCGATACCATTGTCAGTCGATTCAGTTTACCGTATTGGAAACAACCACAGGATAGTTTCTTGGAGATGAACCGTGTATTAAAACCAAGAGGGAAAGTCATTTTCGAAGCACTCAATCGTAATTTTCCAAAATGGAAACTCTTTGGCATCAAGATTGGTATGTTACTAAAGCGTGCAGGCCGAGATGTTACAAAATATCATGTTGATGCCTATGCATCGGCCCACACTCAAGAAGAAGTAGAGATGTTTTTTAGGAAATCAGGGTTTTCTATCCTTGAAAAAGAAGGAAAGAAAAACGAATGGAAATTTATCATTGTTGCAGAGAAAAAATAACAATTGGATATGTATTTTTTATCGTCCAATCCTATATATTCTACAAAAGGTATATATAGTTTATAAATGTAATATTTTAATCAGAATATGAAATTCAGTTCAATCATACAAACACGATTAAAGAAAATATTCGTAATTATCATGGTTTTTTTATGTAGTATACCGATTATTTCACCGATTTCAACACGTTCGCAAAACTCTGATAATATAACTGCGACATCGTCTTTCGATAACGCTTGTCAAGAGCTTTATCTCCTACGTGTCGAGCATTATTTATCTGTTAATGCAACAGAGGATGTTGGGGTTTTTCATATTAGATTCTCGTTTCCCCCGGATTATGAATATCAAGTTCCGCTCCTCTTAGAGCTTCACAATGATAGTACACCGTTAGCGATAGTACACTATTGCATTGAAAATGATTCTTTACCACCAAATAAAATTATAAATTTTACATTAAGTCCAATGAAAAAGGATGACAGCATCTTGCTTCATTTCTCTTGTTGGGTTTTAGTTTTAAAACATGATTTTAAGGATCTCCCGCCCTATGTGAAAATTCCTAAAAAATATCAATTACCCGAGGAAACAAAGACATGGCTAGTTTCAACAAAATCGGTTCAACTCTATAGCCTGCTCTTACGCTTAAAAGCAGTACAATTACATGGATTCAATGATAATCTGATTCGATATGCAAGTAGAATCGCTCCATTTATAAAATACCACAGATACGTTTTTTTTGTTTTTGGAATTAACACCGGGCTTTTACTTTCTCAAGATGCACGAACGACGCTATTAATCAACGGAGAAAATGTAGGCAGATCTCATTTAGCATGCTCATTTTTCAGAATTTATAATATTCCAGCGCGAGTCTTGCTCGTGAACAATGATCAAGGATTTTGGACACAAATGCACTACATGATAGAGTATTATTGCCCAGGTTATGGCTGGGTGTTACTTGAAACAACAGGGGGGAAAACCCCCTATGCAACGCATCATCAAGTCATTAACAGAATATGTTATCCACAGGATGAAGAAAACACGAAAAGAGACTATATTTTTCCTCTTATGAAAGGGGAAGAGCGATGGTTATGGATTGATACCGATGATGTCGTTCCATATTATGTTGATTGTGACAGAGGAAGTAAAAGTCAGATGTTTACGGAATCAAATATCTCTGTTGAACAAATGACTGCAACATATGCTTTTGTATTATCCGAAATCGTATTTCGTGAATATCAAAAATATCTCGGCATCAACTTAACAGAGGAAGACCAACTACATTTTACAAATGCGACATTGTATCAAAAGCAGGCTATCAACACGCTCAAACAATCTCACAATATCGACGGTTACCTTATATTGCTTAATATGGCATATGATGAATACCAAAAAATCCAGAGTTCAAAAAATATTTTTTAATACTCACCAACGAGAAAACCAAAAGCGTAATGTCTCTGTCGTTTCTCAGAAAAACCTGATTTTTCCACGGTATTTTGTTTGGTCCGTATTTGTTTTTTATTATGTTTCTTTGCCATCTTAATTTTCTCCTCTGTGTTGTTGTGGTTAAAATACTATATAAAGATACGGTGGCAGAATGTCAAAGTAAAAAATCGTATCGAATCATTACATTTATTAGCCTCTGAAAGTATTGACGTCCTCATGCCCGAACTTGAACAGCAACAGAAAAAAAAACCACGACCGTTGTGGTCTTACTTCTTCTCAGCAATCCCATCGATAATTCTTCTTCTTGGATGTATCCCAGTTGTTGCGGCTTTTTATATCCTTCAGCGCTATTTAAATTTTTTTTGGTTTACCAATGACTGGTATTTCTTCCTTCTTCCGTTTGTTCTCTTCATCGGAGCAGTTCTTTTACTGATCTCTGAGCTTTATATCACCGGTGGTATAGTAAAACTTTTCAATATCACTTATCAACCTGGTACGCACGCATATTCCTATAAAGATAAAAATACGTTCAACTGGACAATTATTTGCGTTATTTACACGCCGTTTCGAAAACTCCTTGAGATTTTTCCACTCGGACGAATTAAACAAACATATCTACGACTTCTCGGAATGAAAATCGGGAAAAACTCTCTTGTCGGTGGGGTCATTAAAGACCCGTGCTTAACAGAGGTTGGAGATAACGTCACGATGGGAGAATATGCAATCATTTACGCCCATATCCACAATATGCAATATGAGACTATTTTTATGGATAAAATTCGAGTCGGAAACAACTGCGTGATAGGGGCAGGTGCTATTATTATGCCAGGAGCAATTCTTGAGGACGATGTCGTTGTCGCAGCTGGGGCTCTTGTGACCAAAGGTCAAAGGCTTACAAAAGGGAAAATATATGGAGGAGTACCTGCAAAGGAAATTATGAAAAAAACTGTCCAATAAATATTTAAATAGTGAACCTCTATATATTAGTAAAATAAAAGGGGAATAATATGAAAAAAATTATAATTCTAGCAGTAGCAGTGGTACTTTTTATGTCACCATTTGTAGCAGCTTTAACTATACCTTCCCAGAACAATATTCAAACCAAAACCACACCAAGAACAGCTTCAACATTTACGCATGCCGTTTTTATTGAAGAAGGAACTACGACCTGGTGTCAGAACTGTCCAAATGCTGCTGAAGCGTTATACTCTCTTTATGAAAGCGGAGAGTACCCATTCTATTTTGTTGCATTAGTGATAGATGAGAATTCAATAGCACAAAATCGTTTTTGGGGTCATTATCGAGGAAAGGCGATTCCTACGATCTTCTTTGACGGTGGTTTTAATCAGACAGTAGGTGCTGGAACAACCCCGGGTCAAACCGAACTGCTCTATACTCCAATTATTGTAGGGGCTGGCGAAAGAACCGTCCATCCTATTGAACTGAACACAAGTGTCGTTGGTCACGATGACGCAACATTAGACATTACGATAACCGTCAAGAACACTGGCTCAAAACCATATTTTGGATTTGTCAGGTCATACGTCACAGAGATAGAATCACGTTGGATAAACTATCACGGAGATCCCTACCATTTTGGGTTTCTTGATTATGCGATTAAAAAAATAGTGTTCCTTGGGCCACAGAAATCACGCACCTATACAATGACGTGGGATGGGGCAGCAAAACATGGAAACCTGACGTTCGCCGACATCGATGACGATAACATTATGGTTATTACTTCAGTTGCTCATTGGCAACCCCATATAGTCGAACAGGTTGAATATATAGGTACGCATTTTGCGTTCTACGTCGATCAAACAGATGGAGCCCTAGCAGTGGAATAAAATTAAGATTGTTGCTCCTACTCAATAGAAAGGCATCATTCATCATCGAGGTGAGGAACTTATTTATAATCCATTTTTATTTTTCCACATAGTACCATCGCAAGGATTATAGGTGGAAATATGGGGAAGGACCGATACAGAAGACAAACTCTGGTGAAAGAATTTGGTTTAAAGGGCCAAAAGTTACTCTCATCGAAACATGCGATACTTATCGGTGGTGGTGGATTAGGCAGTAATAGTGCGAACCTCCTTATTCGAATGGGAATCGGAAGCATTACTATCATAGATTACGACACCATAGACAAAACCAATCTGCATAGAACATCGGTGTTTTCAGAAAATGATATCGGAAAATACAAAGCATCAGTCCTCAAAGAGAAACTACAGTCGGTAAACACAGATGTGCAGGTACAAGGAATCATCAAAAAAGTAACATTAAAAAATATTGATTCTCTTCTGACTGCCGCTGATGTGATAGTTGACGGTACGGATAACATACCTCTTCGATTGCTTATCAACAAGAAATCTATACAACACAAAATTCCCTGGGTGTACGCTGGAGTCTATGAGACGGTTGGGATGGTGATGGCGATTCTACCAAAAAAGACTGCATGTTTCCATTGCATTACCCAAAACATCCCGATTTTAAAAACAAAAGAAATACCAGTATTAGGTAGCCTCCCCGCGACGATTGCTGCCATACAATGCAATGAGACGATTAAGATATTGCTGGGAAAACAACCAGCAGGGTTACTAATTTATGATGTCTGGAACCAATGTTTCGATACATTAGGAATAAAAAGAAATCCCTGCTGCCCAATATGTGGAAAAAAATAAATCTAACAACAGGACTACTGCTATGAAGATACTAGTACAGGTATTTGGACGATACAAAGACATTACCGGAAAAGAAACTTTACAACTTTATATCACAGATGGTAACACCCTACAGGATGTCATAAATGCATTTGTAAAAAAATACCCGTCTATACAAAATGACAAAAATCGAATGATGGTAACAAAAAATAAAATGTTGAGTTCATTCGATACCACGGTTACTAAAGATGACGAGATTACCCTGTCTCCACCGGTAGTCTCTGGCGGATAGACCAAATGAAAACAAATCGAACGGTAACATTTGGATTTGTTGTTTTTACACTCACTATTTTAACAACAACAGTTGTCGCTAAAGACCAAGTCATAGTAGATTTTTATTATTCAGAAACCTGTGGATCCTGCAAACCAGTAGTCGATATCATCGATCAAGTCATCCTTCATTATGCAGAAAATAATTCAGACAATGTGGTTATCTTTAAAAAAGAAATTACCTCGAACACAACCAATAGAAATGAAATGAGAGTGAGAGGGTTAAGTTACCCATCTGTTATAATCGATAACCTCACTAAAATACCGAAGTTGAATATCACCTATGATATTCTCATCAATACCATTGACGAAGCTATAGCGAACCTAACTCCTAGTGTATATTATGACCCTAATATCACTGAAATCCCCTTTTTTGGAAAAATCAATCTTTCGCAACTTACCTTACCAGTGCTTACGATTATATTAGGGACGTTAGACAGTTTTAACCCATGCGCGTTTTTTATCTTAATAGTTCTCCTTAGTATGCTACTGTATCTACAATCACGGAAAAAAATGATGATTGTCGGTAGCATTTTTATTTTCTTCTCAGGGTTATTTTATGCTCTTTTTATGTTATTGTTATTTAACTCTTTTTTCTTTACTAAGCTTTACATCAATATTACATCAATAATCGTTGGAATCGTCGCTTGCATCATTGGTATCCTAAATATAAAAGATTTCGTTTATTTCAAACAGGGTTTTTCGTTAGGTATTCCAGAGAATCAACGAGACTTAACCTTTAAAAGAATGAGAAAACTAGTCAAATCACCCTCGCTCCTAGTTATGCTGGGTGGAACAATCTTCATCGCTATCTCCGTTAATTTTTTTGAACTCCTTTGCACGTTTGGGTTTCCTCTTTATTTCACAAATCGACTTGCTATTGAAAATCTCCCCACACTTACCTATTATTCATACATTTTTTTATACACTGTTGTGTATGTCATTCCACTTTTTGTGATTCTTATAGCTTCTGTCTTCTCACTTGGAGTAAAGAAGCTTACAGAGTGGCAGGGTCGCATTTTAAAACTATTTCCAGGAATCTTCCTCTTTTCGTTTGGAATATTAATGATTATCGATTATCAATTACTCCAAGGAAACAACCTTTTTTTATTACTATTGCTTATTGGCTTTGATATATTTATCACTGCTATTATCGCCCTAATCTGGAGAAAAAATGAAAAGAAGCCAAAAGAACCAGAAATGCAAGAGCTTCAAGACTTAGTATCGGAAAAAGAATAATTATCACACAGTCATCGATTGAATTTCTTTGAGGATTTTTTTCTGTAGTTTAGGTAACATTTGGTTTATCTCTTGTGATAATCTCATACCATGAGAAACATCTTTAGGTTGAATGCCAAAAATCACGAGATGAGTGGGTCCCTTATCGAGTTCTTTTAACAAAGCAAAGACCGCGAGAAAATCAGGTTCATGAGTTGAAAGGAATAACTGAATTTTTTGATTATTTATCTCATCGATGGTAAATTTTTTTATTTCACCAGGTGTTCCTTTAAAATCAACTGCATCAAGAAGCAAAACAGTATCATAGTTTTCAAGGAGATGCAGTAGGTTCATTCCACTGGTGCCGCCATCAATGAAATCGATTTTTTTGGATAGTTTCTTTTTATTCTGATGCAAGTAATCGAGTAATAGAAGGCCAATTGCATCATCGTTTCTCAGAGGATTTCCAAGGCCGATTACTCCAATTTTTTTCTTCATACAACAAACGAGAATTATTTGAAGGTAACATCAAGATAGTGGGTGGAGCAAGAGATACAGGGATCATATGCTCGTACAAGCATTTCTAAAGTCAATTCAATTTCTTTCTCAGGTCGGTTGATGATCTCTGGAACAAGTTTTTCCATATCTTTTTGGATATTCGCATGATTTTGATTTGTCGGTATGATACAGTTTGCTTTTGTGCAATACCCTTGTGAGTTGAGCGTGTAATCATGAACTAGGATTCCGCGAGGTACTTCGACAACCCCGACACCTCGACCTGCTTTTTTTTCTGGTTTTACCGGCTTTTCTTGTTTTATGCCTTGATCGATAAGTGTATCAATTATATAGATGGAGTCCTGAATATTATGAGAGAATTCCACAAGTTGAGCGATGGTATTCATGTATGGGTTGTAGTTAATCGCTTTAAGTTTGAAGAGAGCAGCAATTTCTTGAGCCACAGGGTGAAGCTGCCTGCTGTTGAGGTTGAAGCGTGCGAGTGCCCCAACCATATATGAGTCTCGTGCATGTTTTGCATACTTGGCTGTTGAATGAGGGACGATATATTCTTGCATGATTTCTTTGTAGTCCCGATATTTTGGATGTTTTCCTGTATCTGTTGATGCAATGTCTCCATCATAGAAGGAATATTCTTCATCCGAGGTTAAACCGATATATTCGGTTTCACGGGTAAATGAAGGTAGAGTATCAGCAACATTGAGTATGATGTGGGCAAGTTCTTGTGTAAGATCTTGTGCTTCGAGTAGTCTCTTTTTTAATTGGATTAATTGTTTTTCAGTAGGTTGCATTGAAAAGCCACCTACGACCAGTCGAATAGGATGAATGGTTCGTCCACAAATTAAATCTGACATTTCATTAGCCAAGCGATGTAATTTGACAATTTTTAGGACGGTATCGGTATGTTTTCCAAGCATAGAAAACACGCTCCCAGCACCGAAGAGATCAGGTGCGACGAGATACCCGATGTGGAGGATATGGCTCTGCATGTTCTCAGCATGGATCGCTAAACGACGTAGGGTCGCGGTTTGGTTTGTAATCTTGATATCTAATGCGTCTTCGGTCGCCTTCAGTGATGCAAGCGAATGACCTATCGAACAAATACCACAGATCCGTGAAGTGATCGGACGAAGCTCATTGTACTGTTGCCCGCGTAACATAGCTTCAAAGAATCTGGGTGCTTCAACAACGCTCCATTGGAGTTTTTCTATCTTGCCGTTTTTAACATCAAGGATAATGTTCCCATGTCCTTCAACTCGAGTGACATGTTCAACATGAACAGAAAAATCTTTACTCATCGTAACTACACTCCTTTCGTCCGTAATTATACATCGTACATCGTCGTCGTATATCCTCATAAGAGAGCTTATACCGTTCCAATACTTCTTTGACACATTCCGTATCTGCTTTCTTAATAAGACCTCTGCATCCCTCGCAAGGGCTGTTATGGGTCGGACAGATTGCTTTACACCCTGCGCGGGTAATCGGACCTAGGCAAAAATTACCAAGCTCAAACTGACAGATGTTTTCGTTTTTCTTACATTCCACACAGACGGGATAGCGGGGGATATCAGGTTTCTTCCCAAGGGCTATAGCGGTGATAACAGATTTGAACTCATCCCGATCTATCGGACAGCCATGGATGTAATAATCAACGGGTACAACCTCGTTGAGTGCCTTTGTTTGGAATACATCAAACAGTTCATTTCCTTTCAAATCCGCAGTTCCGTATACCTCTTTTTTTACTTCGTCAGGCATCCATTGATTCCGAATCTTGTTAATTCCCCCTATGGTCGCGCAAGCACCTAGAGCGATAAGGATTTTTGAACGGCTCCGAATGTTGCGTAATCGTTTCTCATCCATCGGTCTCATGATTGATCCTTCGACGATTGCGATATCATAGGTATCTGAATGTTCTTTCATCACCTCTCGGAATGAGAC
>JBFYMQ010000068.1:0-10407 GCA_041304825.1 Thermoplasmatales archaeon | reverse complement strand
AGAATTTAACTGGTAAACGTGGGTTCAAATCCCTTCCCCTGCATCTTTTGCATATTAATCATATAAAATTCGAGTCTTCTCACTTGTTAGTGTATGTTGGATAATTTTTTTCCATTCTTCAGAGTTCCATGTTCCCAGTTTTTTATGCACTGTATAATATTTCTGAGGAATTGGATGTGTTCCGTAAACTACTTTGACTCCATATTTTTTATTGATGAAATCATGAAAATATGTCAAATAGGGGCAAGGTGGGTATCCAACAATCATACCGGTTGCGAGGTGAATAACTTGTGCTCCATTCTTTATCATCTCTTCAGGTGCGTACTCAATGTTTCCACCAGGACAACCACCGCAGGTAGTATATCCAACTAATTCCAATTCTTCATTGTTTTTATAAATGCTAAAACCCCCTTCTTTATTTTTTAGTGATCTTATACATTTTCCTCCAGCACACATACGATAACGATCGCAGATAATAATTCCGATTTTAATTTTATCTTTCATACATCTTCTCTTTTTCTAAAATAAGGTAATTGTTCATAAATCTACTCTTTTTATATCAACAGGAGTAACGGTTCATTTTTACATGTATTTTGGTGTTCAAATCCCTTCCCCTGCATCCATATGGTCATAACAGAAGAAAAACCAGCATTATTTACTTCCCTATTTTATCATCGAGTCTTTAAATCAATCATGTATTTTTTTTAATAACCAAATGATTTGTTTTGCAAGCATTTTCATAGTGGATACTCCTTCAGTATCTTCTATAACTTCTCCTTTTTCCCCACCAATTCCGATATTCCAGTAACTTGATCCTGGGATAATCATTTGTTCTAAAAGAAAAAAAAGATTGATTGAGTTAAACGTATGGATTGCTCCAGCTCGTCGTTGGGAGACGATGGCAGCTCCAATCTTATTTTTAAATAGGTAATCATTTGCTCTTCCAACCCGTCCAGCTCTATCAATCAGTGCTTTCATTTCTGCTGTGACATTACCAAAATAGGTTGGTGATGCAAGAATTATTGCATCTGCATGTTTCATTTTTTGGATACAGGTATTGACAACATCATCAGAGATATTACATTTCTCATTTTTGTTTATTTTGCATTGGTCGCAAGCTTGACACCCTTGTATTTTTTCTCCTGCGAGATGAAAGAGTTCACAGTCAATGGATTCTTTTTCAAGGATGTTTAATACAGTTTGTATGAGAATAGTTGTATTTCCATTTTTTCGTGGACTTCCATTGATGGCAATGACATTCATATGGTTATTCCTCGTGAAACACTGTAAATATCATCGGTAAAAAAATGTTTCTTAATTATACTTACCATGTTTTTTTATCTTTAGTATCAAAAATATTTTACGAGTTTGTCTATTACAAAATCAGAAGCAACGATACGGTTTTAACACATATTATTTTTTTTATTTTGTTTTAGTCCAGGTAGTCTAAAACCTTTCCCCCTACACCCATTTAATTCAAACAGGATTAACGGCTTAATGTTACATGTATTTTGGTGTTCAAATCCCTTCCCCTGCACTAATTTTATGCTGACAAAGATTTAAATATTCAAGTATTTATAAGAATATGAACGAGGGAAGGAAAATGAAAAAGAACGTAGTTGGTATTTCAATAATATCAACGCTGCTGATTCTAACAAGCCTCAGTTGTGTAGTGTCTGCTAAAGGAATTAATTATTACTATGAAATAAGTGAAAAAATATTTGATAATATAGAAAGCGAGGAAAACGAAACAAATCTTGGGACATTTGGACCTGTTTCACCATTATTTAATATCTCAAAAATTACTTTGCTTAATGGGTCTGCTTCAGAAATTGAAAAAATCGAACGCATTCTTAAGAATAGAATTTTACAATTAATCCTCCCTCTGACTATAATTAAATGCAATGACCTTGATTTTTCAGTATCCTATCTAAAAAATGTCCCATTTTTTTTACCTATTATACGACATCTTTCTTATGGTACCACCATATACAAAGATTTTCATTTTCCTTTTAATAAAGACTCTATTTTAGGTAAAAGCCATACCATCGTGGTAGATGGATTTAATGGATATTTCACTTTTTCACGGGTGAGACTTTGGAAAGGTTCTCCCGCTCTCTTTGCATTTTCTGGTAGTTATGATAATGTCACAATCATAAGATAAAATGGAATACGGTAATAGAATTCTCATCTGTCAATCGTTGTCGTACCGGTAAACGCGGGTTCAAATCCCTTCCCCTGCAATTAAAAATATAAACTATTAAAGGGAAAAAACAAAAACCTTATTTGTAAGAGTTCCAAGTTTCCCAGTCTATATCTCTGCCGGGATAACCAGGTTTCATAAATGGCCATTTATCTTTTATCCATTGCTTCACAGCACTAAAAAGATGTTCATCTAATCCGTTTGCAACCTCACTTTCTCTAACCCACATAACTATTTCAGCATCATATTCAGAATTTGAGGCTGGATAAATATACATACAACCCAAACATTCTTTTTCGTCCAAACTCATAACTGTATAAGCAAACGATGTTTTTCTTTGGAACTCTTTTTGGTGCCATCCGAGATCAATCAAATCTTGTTCAAAAGTTAACTCGTTTGTTGGCCAGTTATGACTTAGGCCAAAAGGCTTCGTTTTTTGTAAATGTGTAATACTGGTCATTACAGCATCATAATCTTTCACAACATCATTAACTGTAAGCATTCTTAGACGAAGTCTGTCTGTCTCAAATATTTCTGGAACTTGGAAATCCTTTGGTATTATTTTTTTCATCATTTTATTGTAATAGGCTAAATTTTAATAATCTTTGTTTATTTCTCTTGCTATTATTGAAATTCTTTTTTCGATTTCGCCCAACTCCTATTTATTTCCAACAATTATTACTCTTATTCTTCTATTTGGGAGAACGCATATGGAGGATAAAACACTTAAAACTGAATTGCCTGGTTATAATGACTATACTCAGAAGGTAAAGTATAGACTCATCCCATCTATATGGTAGAATTATTTTTTATCAACAGGAGTAATGGTTACATTTTACATGTATTTAGGGGTTCAAATCCCATCCCCTGTACTTCGAAGAAGCAGTAGCATTGACACGGTTTATTGTTTTATAAAAGTAATATTTTGGTCTGTTGTTCCTGATGGTGCAATTGTTAGGAATGTGTCATTGTAAAAGAAATGGTAATCCAAAATAGAACTACCATATCCTGGAATAGTTATCACCAACTTTCCATTCTTTAGTTCCCAAGTTTGATAATATTGAGTTGGCCATCCAGGAATTGGTATTACTTCCTCACGACTTGCTCTGACGGTCCTATTTGAAAAAAACTCATAGATTACAGGATTATCAATCGACTCAAATTCTTTCCATGTGCCAATAAATCTTTTTTCTTCAGGAGATAATTTGTCATTAGATTGATTACATCCACTCAACCCAACAGTAAAAAGAATGGCGACGATCCCTATGATTACGAGTTGTTTTTTTATATTGTTCCTCTCCTCAACTCATGTAGTTATTGTTATAATCCCGGTCTCCCTATCTGTATCACCAGCTTGGTCAGTGACAGTAAAAGTGTAGGTATAATCTCCTACTTTAGTATACACATGCATGGGATTCAATAGCCATGACGTCCCTTTGTCCCCAAAATCCCAATGATATTCATAAGGTGGCGTTCCAGTAATAGGTATAATGCTTCCGTTAAATTGAATGACTTCTCCGACAGAGCCAATGTTTTTTGCGTACGCTTCCATAACCTCCAATGCTGGATTAGGGGCTATATCTGATAGATATACGTATCCTGATTTGTCCCCTCCTCCAAGATTCTGCTTTACAAATATGGAGGTTACACTGAGTTTTGAAAATGTTTCAGATGCACTTTTCAATGAGAAGCTAATCTCAAGAGTGTCACCACCATAAATGAAATGACCCTTTGTAAGATTAATTGTTTCGATACCATTGCTAATTTTACCTGTTCGATTGACGTAACTAATGGTATAGTCATGTTTTGAAGTAGTGACCTGAAAATCATATTCAACATAATTAAGACCATCAAAAGAATCCTCATTATTGAGGTCGATGATTTTTCCTCTATTTTCAATGTTACCTCTGACCTGTAGAGTAACATAAGCATTTCTCCCATTTTGATGGTAGACAACTTTATAAATGTCAATGTTGTAAACATCAATCTCTGTATTACGGGATATTACGCTTGTTTCCTGTGTAAGATAATCTACAGAGCATACATCACCTATTGAATCAATGATAGTCTGATTTTGTTCTGAAGATTGTTCTTCTGATTTTACAGTGATTGTCGCAGTTGCATTCTTTGTAATTGTTGCATTTGATGCTGTCAATGAATAAGTCGTTGTTTGTGTTGGTTGGATAAGCCGATGCCCATTCAGAGCAACATTACCAATACCATTATCGATATTGACTAAAGAAGCACTCATAACAACCCAACTAAGATTGGCGTATTCACCCTGAGCAATTATCGCTGGTTCTACATCAAACGATATTATCGAAAACTGAGTTGATTCTTTAGGGACATTTACGCATCCACTAAAAAATGATATTGTCAATAAAAGACAAACACCAATTATCATAACTGGTTTTTTGATAACCTTTGCCTCCGAATATTGCTTTGTAACGTATCTACGCCTATAAAAAACCTTGGAACCATTTTTTTCTCCTGTAACTCAAGGGTTTTAAATCGAAAGATGCCCAGCGTAAAAGAAACTTTTTGGTAGTTAAACAGGATAATCTTTACTATGACAACATTCAAGTCAAAGGTGAAGTGCATAAATGGCAGAAAGAAAATTCGTTCGTGTAAGAGAACATGTGAAATCTATGCCGAAGTCGCATGAAACAAAACAACGAAGCGAAAACACTTCGGATTCTCCAAGAGTGTATTCTCCATTGGGACCACACTTCGGAATATTAAAAAGAGAGAGGAATAAAGATTTCGTAAGACGTTATAAACGAGAAATCCACAAATTTTAGTGTGTGGATAAATCGCGTCATGAAGACATTTTATACGAAGGAGCCGCAAGGCATTACATAGGGATGATCGAATTAACTGTCATGCCTGACTACATCCATGCGGTTGTGCTGATACCACCAACGATGAACATCTTAAAAATATTGCAGTACCGCGGGGGCTCATTTTCCCGTGAGCTTCTCAAACGACAATCCTTGCCTCGATACCTGGGGCAATCACATAAATATCATACCACTTATGATAGATTTACAAATGAAATCTTACTATTATCGTGATTCGTGTTTTCTGGTGTGCTATTGGAATCTCAATCCGAAAACTGATGGCCCGAGGATAAAGAATTTCTCTGTATGCTTGATATTTTCAACATTGACGGTCAACGTCCCAAATCCAAGACCCAGAACTGGTATATGATGAGTAAACAGTTGTTGGTCTGAGAGTGCAGGAATAATTCCGCTGGAGTTCCGGGCAAGGATAAGACCCGAAAAATCAACAGTCCATTCAAGATTGGTCAATAAATGGTCAATACTGCTTTCTATTTTGATATCCACGCCAAGAATCCCCGTCGCATCAATCAGTAACGGATCTTTTCCGACCCCGACTAGCGCAGAATCAATCCCGATGTTGCCTTCGTTATCGATCACCGTCAGGGTCACGCCATAGATGCCCTCTGTGCTATAGCTGTGAGTCGGCGTTGGTCCATATCCTGTCGTATTATCACCAAAATCCCAGTCATAGGACAAGATGGTGCCTTCAGGATCCACACTATGCGCGCCGTCGAACAGAATCGTCTCGTCTACTTCGGCAGCGTACAATCCTCCGGTATCCGCAATTGGTGGCCAGTTCACACTCTCCGGGTCATAGGAAGCCGTTGCGTAGTACATCCCAAAATACAGACCATAATATTCAAGGTTGAAGAATCCGTCATAGCCCCATTCGGTCCCCCAGCTGTTTTTTACAACCCAATAACCGCCGTTCTCAATGGATGCATCATCCTTCCAACCGACGAGCATCACGATATGATTTAATTGGTAACCCCACGGCTCATGGGTATCAGGGAAATACTTGTCTGGACTGTGATGGATGTTCCAGAAATTGACGAATTCTTGGGTGACATTCAAGGCGACCGCAATCGGTCCTTCTTCATAAAGAATCGTTTTGATGATATTGGTGTTCTCTTCAGTAGCATACCCAAGATCAAGGAATGTGAGATTACAACCAGTCAGTGGGATGAGATGATCCATCCAATCCTCGCATTTCTCATCACAGGGTACGGTATGGCTTGCTTGATATGGAAAACACGATTCCGGAATGATGCCATTGACATTGTTTCCTTCTTCAGTGGTGTTCAGGATATAGTAGTATGCACCAAAGGGAGTCCCGCCATAGCAGCCTTGTCCGTAATTATTTGCTGCTGCAGGAAGGCACGAGAGAACGTACTGTTCAGAAAGGTCAAGTCGAAGCAAGGGACAATTCTCGCTGATTTTAATCCTGCTCTCCAGAGCGCCCAGTGCCGCAAAATCCCAGCAGCTCCCGCAGTTCCCTTGGTGTTTCGCGGGTGTCGTCCAATCTACACCATCAAGGTCTTTCCAGTTGAATTCTTCTGGCAGGTCTCTGGCGGGTTGTATTGGTTTTGTGATTGGAAGCGCTGTGCAGTCAATTGGGCAACGCATCACCGTGTATTCATTCCCAAAAGCATCTCTGAACCTATTGTGTTGACTCTGACAGTCACATTCTTCGATTAACAGTTCTGTGGTTTGGTCAAAAGGCTGGCCTGAAAGCATTGGTACATTAACTCCAATACTGATACATAAAACGATACCTATCAATAGAATCTTGATTTGCTTCTTCATAGTATTCCCCTAAGGATGAGAAACAAGCTTTTAGGTTAATAAGCTTACCGGGTATTTTTTGGACGAAATAATATTTTTAGGAGCTAATATCTCTAAAAGATAGATTTTGCTCATAAGGTTCCTGGCTTTTTGGGTTGGTAGTGTTTGGATAAAAATTCCTTTTTTCTGCCTATCACCCTTTACCATCCAGCCTTGATTTACAAAACCTTTTTTTTATATTTTTCCAGAAAAATCATATCACTAATGATATAATCATCCAAGAAAAATTTTTCAAAATCATCAGTTTATTCGTCTCAGATCCCTCTTTTTTCCTCGTCATGCCAGTACTACAACCATATACGAAAATTAAATGAACCAGCAAAAACTTCCAGCCCCTATGCCCAATATTCTCCGATTAATAGGCACAATATCCCGAGCAGAATTCATCATGCCAAACCTTGGCTCTCTCATCCTGGGTCTAGCCTGGGGCGCAACACAAGAAATGAGTCTTACAACTTTAGCAGTACTCATCGTACTATCCTTTAGCATCATCAATGGCAGCTCCGCGATCGGCGCTCAAATCAATACACTTTCTGATTATGACCTGGATCTCAAAGACCCACGCAAGAAAAATCTCACAGAAGCAGTAGATGCCTTTGGCAAAAAACGTATAAAAATATTACTCGCAGCTGAGTTTATCATAACACTACTGCTGGTCATTGTTTTCATGTACGAAAACAGCAATCCCTGGCTCCTGCTCATGTGGATTATCGGTATCTCACTTGGCTGGATCTACTCAGCACCACCCATCAGACTTAAAGCCCGCTCTTGGCTTGCACCAGTCTCCTTGATCCTCGTGCTTGGGGTCTTCCCAGTACTATTCGCATATTTCACCTTTACCAGCGGTATACAACCGTTCTTCCTGCTAGCGCTCATTGGACTAGCTATGACCATCTACGGGGTGATCATCCCAACCGAGATACGGGACTACTTCGGAGACAAGACCATGCAAATCGAAACAATGACGGTACATCTCGGATTAATAAAAGCAAGTGTCGCAAGCATCGCTCTCATCAGCATCGGAGCCGTTTTCTTTGTAGTTGCGTACCTGCTTGAATGGATATCTGGCCCACGACCCTACCTTGGCCTGCTGCTCCTTATTATTCCCGTTTCAATTTTCTACGTCATTGCAAAAATCAAAAAACTCCATGGGCTTTCCAAACAATATATGAACTCCCAAGGAAACATCACCCTCAAAGAACAGATCGTCAACATCTCCGCGCACAACCCCCAATGGATCATGATCATCACACAAACCTACAGCATCCTTTCCATCATCCTTCTGATCAATAAATTTGTATAAGACAATCACATCGAGTTCATCTTTTTTTTTTTTCACTAACGGTATTCTCAACAAACGAATGATTTATTAAGCTGTAAAAAATATCAAAATGGAGGTGAGGATATGCTGGTTTGCCCATTTTGTGAAAATGAATATGAAACGGACAAAATACTAATTGACAAAGTACAAACAGGGTTAAAAGAATCTCATTATGTGTATTCTTGTCCGAAATGTGAAAACGAATTACACGTTTCTTTTAAAAGATGAACAAGCATCAGATAATGTTTCAATAACTGATACTTTCAAAAAATTTATAGAGACGATCAAGATATCCTACTGATGAGGTGGATGAATGGAATTTGATCTTGTGTTTCTCATTCTAGGAGTGATACTCCCGTATCTGGTCATAGTCACTGCGTATTTCGCAATTGTTGTTTGGTATCTAAGTAAACTGAAAAAAAGGTTGACAGCGATAGAATCTAGACTGGTGCAAAAAGTTGAAAAAGAAAGCATGGAAAAAGAAAAAAACAGGGAACAGAAACTCCTGCGTCTGAAAAATGAAATCGACGACATGCTTCATGATGGAAATCGATAAACTGATTCACCAGCAATAAATAAGAAATTTTTAGGAGAGCTGGGTCTCCCAAAAAACATTTATACGTCAAAAAAGATGCGTAAGCAAAACGGAGGGAAGAAATGAGACTACGCATCGCAGACTATGTTTTTATTATCATCTACCTCATCGTGTTAATCGTCCTTTTGGTTGTCACACCTATCACCATGGTTGGAGGAACTGGCTCTGGTCCGCAGACAAGTACACCGCTCTGGGTTGAACGCGCCTGGTTACTTGCTTACATCATCGCAGCACCATTGCTCTACTACGTGATTCGCAAGTATCTCTATCCAAAGAAAAAGAAGGAACAATCATGAGCGACTATACGAAAACTGGGCTGTTGTTCCTGATGATAGCAGTCGCCATCAGCATCTGCGGCAGTGTAGTCGCATACGCATATTATTCAACAGTAAATCTGACTGACCTCGAAGGACAACTAGCTTCGATACTCATGATACTCATCCCTATCGCAGTCATCGGTGGCTTGGCCGGTCTGATGTACCTCATCGGTGCGATCTTCATTTTTTTAGGAAGAAAAGAATTCGGAGAAAAACACCGTAAGAACATCTTCTATTGTATACTGCTCTTCATTGCTATCCTGGGCATCATCGTAGTCTTTTCCGTGGTAAATGTTACAATGACCTTCAACTGGGCGTTTTCAGGACAATCTCAAAATACACCAGCTTTTACAGCTGATTATTTCAAGACACAATTGATGTTTAGCCTTATCCAATCATCCCTGGTTAGCATCCTCTCCGGCTTCATCTGGGTCCTTGGGTTCTATCACCTTGAGAACAAGAAAGGACGAACTGTTCTGCTGGCTGCCTTTGTCATCATGCTGCTTACTCCAATGGTCAACGGTATTGGAAGTTACACGATGCTGGATGAATGGACAAAACAAGGATTCTTTGATGATATGTTCAACACAACCACCTCATCGTACGCACAGCTGATCAGCCTCTCGCAATGGACCGGACTGACTGGTATCATCATGCTTCTTGTTTCTGTGTTAAGTTATCTGCTGTTGTTCATCGCCCTGTATCTGGCTAACAAGAACATCAAAAATGCAGAAATTACACTACCAACGACAGAAGAATCTTACCGCCAGTGATAGATAAACTAACTCATTTAATCCTGTAAAACGATAGTACACCTTTTTTAAAAAAGAACAATAAAAAAAAGAAAAAAAAGAGGAAGATGGAGTACTCGATTAGGAGTACCCGCCGATTTGGAGACTTGGGTCTCCCATCAGCACCCATTGCTCGACAGACTTCTGATGAGATAAGTCCCATGGGAATTCCGCGGATGCCTTGAAATGACTGATGTACTCAGTCAACGTTGCTGCGAAGGCTTCTCCAAGGATCTCATGTCCTTCAGTTCCATATTGGACGAAGAACTCAGTGGTGATATATCCATCTAAACCACCAGCTGTGCAATACTCGCCAAGGAGACCGTATCCGAACCCGGTGTTCCCCATGCAAGCGATCGCACCGGTCTTTTCGAGCCGGACAAGTCGTTCGCTCCAAGCCTCTGCAACAGGATACCCGTAGGTCTGCATCTGAGCTTCATTCTTCTTATCACGGAACGTTGTGAGGAGTGAGACGTTGAACTGGCTGTTGTG
>JBFYMQ010000067.1:0-10472 GCA_041304825.1 Thermoplasmatales archaeon | reverse complement strand
TTCAGGAGAACGCTGGTTCGAGTAAACGGTCCGCGACACAAAACGCAAGGTCGAATAATTGATCGTACCGCTCCTCAGTCTTGATCACCCTTGGGACTGCGACAGTCAGCCATGTGCCTTCAAGGATGATGCGGGGTTTTTCCTGTTTCATCCCCAAGAGCTTGTTTTGTAAGGTAAAATTAAGGACGTTTCTCGCAAAGGATTCATCCTGTGCTTTTATCAGAAAATCCCTGTCGAACTCATCGTTGTTCAATTGAACATCTGATGCTCCGAATGCTTTTCCCAAGCGCGTCCCGATAGATTCTGTTACAATTTTGAGATCCCCCAATGCTGGCTTTTGTATGGTGATGCTTGCCTCTGTTTTTGCGGTCCGATATTTCGTCCCTGGCACTGAGATCACGACGACTGGCAGACCACGGTAGGAGAATTTCAGCACTGGTAAAAGAAACGATCCAACGACACTACCACCTCGTTTCATCGCCTGCTGCTCCATGAGACGTCTGATGATCCTGTATCTCCAAAGCGAGAGAACAACAACAAGAGAAATCACGATGACTACGAAAAATCCGAATAGGACGGGGTAGAAGGATTCCGGTAACTCCATTTTTATTCACTCCGATGGCAACATCATCTTTTCCTATAATAATTTCTTTGGTCCATCTGCTTCCTTTTCCAGAGTGTTTTTATTCTCATCGTAGAAAAAAAGAAAAACTCAGATGAATTACTGCCTGATGGTTATAACAATGAAGCATGAGACTAAAGACGAAAAAAAAGAATTGCTCTCCGAACCAATTCAACATATTGACGTCAAGACGTTTAATGTCATCCCTTTGATTGAGGCCTTCGATCATATGGCGTTTCAATCACGTAACCTTGCGAATGCCTGTAAGATTTATCATACGATGCTGGCAGACCAGGGTTGTTCCATCATCCTGTGCCTCGCGGGATCATTGGTGAGCGCCGGGTTGAAAAACGTTATTGTCGATATGATCCGTCACAACATGGTCGATGCGATCGTCTCAACCGGTGCTATTGTCGTCGATCAGGATTTTTTCGAAGGACTTGGGTTCCAGCATTACCGTGGGGAGATACGGGTTGATGACTCAAAGCTTCAGAAGATGCATGTGGACCGCATCTATGATACCTTCATCGATGAGGATGATCTTCGCATCTGTGATATGACCACAAAACAAATCGCTGATGATCTTCCACCACGACCATACTCTTCCCGGGAGTTCATCTATGAGATGGGACGGTATCTTGACAAGCATGGCAAGAACCATGATTCCTTTGTCCTTGAGGCGTTCAAACATGAAGTGCCGATTTTCTGCCCCGCGTTCTCAGATTCAAGTGCAGGGTTCGGACTGGTGTTCCATCAGCATGATCGAAAGACCAATTACCTGACAATCGACTCAATCAAAGACTTCAGGGAACTAACAGAGCTAAAAGTACATGCGAAACAAACAGGGATATTCATGATCGGTGGTGGGGTGCCTAAGAACTTCGTGCAGGACACGGTTGTCGCCGCAGACATCCTTGGGATTGATGCCCCTATGCACAAGTACGCGATTCAGCTTACCGTGGCAGATGAGCGCGACGGTGCGCTCTCAGGTTCGACATTGAAAGAGGCGAACTCTTGGGGGAAGGTCGATACAGGATATGAGCAGATGGTGTATGGTGAAGCAACGATTACGTTTCCACTCCTCATCAGTTACGCGTATCATAAAGGAGCATGGAAAAAGAGGAAGTCTCAGAAACTCAATGAATTGTTTAAGTAACACTGCTCAGACAAGGGTTATAAAGCTGAGACATTTCTTGTTTCTCCTGTGAAACCGACATTACAAAAAAAATACCAGCAACTCCGACAACTGCTTCTGAGCCTGAAGAGTTGCGCTATTGCGTATTCTGGTGGGGTGGACAGTACTTTTTTAATAAAAGTCGCATATAATACACTCGGAGAATGCGCCCTTGCGGTGACTGCGACTTCTTCAACTTATCCCAAACGGGAGTTAGAAGAAGCAAAACAATACGCTCAGGAGATAGGTATCCCTCATGTGATTATACAATCAGAAGAGCTTGATATCGCAGGGTTTTCAGACAATCCCCCTGACCGCTGTTACTACTGTAAAAAAGAATTATTCCATAAAATACAACAGATAGCTAAAGAACACCACCTCAACGCAGTCCTTGACGGATCGAACGCTGATGACACGGCTGATTACCGCCCTGGGACTCGCGCACGAATCGAGCTAGGGGTGAGAAGTCCGCTCAAAGAGGTGGGGTTTACCAAGCAGGAGATCAGAAAACTTTCCTCTTCGTTGCATCTGAAATCATCGGAAAAACCAGCGTTCGCGTGTCTCGCATCCCGGTTCCCCTACGGAGTGACAATCACCAAAGAACGACTCAAACAAGTAGAAGCTGCTGAGGAGTATCTCTTTTCATTAGGTGTCAGACAGTGTCGGGTCCGGTACCATGACCTTATCGCACGAATCGAGGTCCCTCAAGGAGAGATACCCATCATCATTGCACATGCAGAAAAGGTCATAAAACGTTTTAAGACACTGGGTTTTACCTACATCACTCTTGATCTTGAAGGATACCGTACTGGGAGTTTGAACGAGGTGCTTGACAAATGAAAAAACTGTTGCAAGACTACAAGGCCGGAAGAGTCGGTCTATCAACCGTCCTGCAGAAACTGAGGGCTTTACCCTATGAGGATTTAGGGTTTGCAAAGCTTGATACTCACCGGGAGGTTCGCAAAGGATTTCCCGAAACGATTTTCTGCAAAGGCAAAACCATTCCTCAGATTTCGCAGATTCTCCAAAAACTCCCCAAGGACCAAAACATCCTGCTAACAAAGGCAAACAAGAATGTGTACAACTCCATAAAGAAATCATATCCTCTTGCTTACTACAATGAATCAGCAAAAACCGTTGTCATCCAACGGTACACACCGAAAAAAAAGAAAGGAACTATCCTTGTTCTCACCGCAGGAACCTCTGATATCCCTGTCGCGGAGGAAGCAATCGTCACCGCGGAGATTATGGGAAACCGGGTAGAGAAGGTCTATGATGTGGGTGTCGCAGGTGTGCATCGACTATTCGATATCAAAGAGAAGATCTTTCATGCGAACGTCATCATCGTCATCGCTGGAATGGAGGGTGCCCTTGCCAGTATTGTTGGTGGTCTTGCCTCAAAGCCGGTCATCGCGGTTCCAACTAGTGTTGGATACGGTGCTAGCTTCCAAGGTATCGCGCCATTGCTGACCATGTTGAACTGCTGCGCGGAAGGAGTTGCAGTGGTAAACATTGATAACGGGTTTGGGGCTGGGTATTTCGCTAGCCTTATCAACAGGTGAGGAATCATGGCGGTAGCATATTTTGATTGTTTCTCCGGTATTGCCGGGGACATGATTTTAGGTGCTCTCCTTGATCTGGGGGTTGACGAAACCGTTTTGAAAAAAGAGTTGAAAAAACTCTTGCTCACCGGATACGATATACGAGTAAAAAAAATCGAATGCAACCATATCACTGCAACGGATGTCACCATCATCGTTACTGAGGATCAGCATCATCGAAGTCTTTCAGATATCATTGATATTCTAAAACGTAGCACTCTAGATGAGAAAGTAAAGACACTGAGTCAAAACATCTTTTATAATCTGGGAAAAGCAGAAGCAAAGATACATAACGTGGATATCGAAGAGGTACATTTTCATGAGGTTGGTGCAGTCGATTCCATCATTGATATCGTTGGTTCTGTCATTGGAGTGACCCTGCTTGGTATCGATACGATTATTTGTTCACCCCTTCCTCTTGGCCATGGGTTTGTGTCCTGTGAGCATGGATTGCTCCCCTTGCCTGCTCCAGCAACCGTTGAACTTCTCAAAGGAATCCCTGTCTATTCTGTGGATAGGAACCAAGAAACCGTCACCCCGACCGGTGCAGCGGTCATCACGACTCTCGCATCCTGCTTTGGTGAGATGCCGCCGATGACAATCAAACACATAGGATACGGAAGCGGGAAAATACCAAGTAAATATCCAAACCTTTTACGCGTTTTTCTTGGAGAGCTTGAGACGAAATCACAGAAGAAAAACACAAAGAAAAACAGAAAAAAATAGGGGGGATACGTAACTGCCTAGTCCTAACTATTTTATTTTTTCTGGGTTACTAAATTTAAATCCTTCACTAATGCCTTGATATCGATGCCATGTACTGTCGCGATATCCTTGACTTTCTCAAAGGAAGCGGCAAGACAGCCGATGCAGCCGATATTGTATTTCATGAACACCATTGCGGTCTCTGGGTAGTTATCAATGACCTCTTTAATGGTCATCTCTTCTGAAATCTTGTCTTTACTCATGATTTCACCTTTTTGTATTTCCTCGGTATAAAGACCTTCCATATAAGGATTCGTATTATGCGTTGGTGAGGAGACCGGACGGTGGGATCCGGCAAAAAAGAATCTTCAACTAGGAAGGCGTCCCGTCCGGTTGATGCTTCCTGTTACATGGTGCACTGTCTTCTAAGTATTTAAATGAAAACATGAGGTCGATGAAACTATTCACTGGCTTTGTCTCCAAAAAGAAGAATAACTACTCCTCAAATACTTGCAGAAGAGGAGGTTTATATCTATCGCATCACTTTCTATCTTTGTCTGTTCGTTCAAGCTGTTTACGGCTGGGTTTCCTCCGCTCCAAAACCTAAAAAATTTGTCGGATTATTTTGATTTTCGAACACTGTCGATATCCATCCTGGCGCAAAATCTGTATCGGCTATCCATACTTCATCGATTTTACAGTCAACCCAGTAATTAAGCGTAGATCCTTCATGGATATGCCCAGCTGCCATAATGAAATCCAAGGGGTCAGTATACCGTAATGACTGGCCATGATTCACTGAATCGCGAAGGATTCCATTCTGATAGTAGTTTATTTGATTTGTTGAACTATCATAAGTCATTGCTGTATAATACCAGGAACCTAATTCAGCATTATATTTTGCAAACGTTTGAGTATTATCATTTTTTTCTGCCTTTGTCCCTAAATAATTATTATAATATTGCATGCCATAGGAGACTGCGTCTTGATTACCATAAGAATCATCGCATCGTTTTCCAAGGATGAACTCTCTCCCCTCATCATTAACATAATCTGGGTCGATGTTCAACCAGCATAATAACGTAACTTCCGATGGTTTTAGAGAGGTGGAATCCGATATATCGATATAGTCATCAAATCCATCAAACTGCAGGCATTTTCCAACCTTCCCTTCAACCAAGTTTGATGAGTCCATTGAACCATAAGCAGTCCCATCATTATCATGTATTGTACTATCGAGAACACCTTCTGTTGGGTTCTTGTTCAAATGCCATACTGCCTTAAAATGGCTATTCCATACTTTTTCAGGATATTGCTGAGGAACACTCGATGAATTTCCATAATACATATACAATGTTGTATCTTCGGTCGAAGAGACCGCTGGGAGCATGACCCACGAAGTCAACATACCTGTGGCACCATTAAAAATATCAATTTCATGATACAGTTTTGTAGCAACACCATCACTGTCCATGAATAAGACGTCATCGCCATCCTCTTGCGCTTTGTCTCGCAAATCCGAATCAACAACAGTTATAAGAATAGGGAAATTTGTGAGATTCCCTTGAACTTTGGTATGATCAATAGTGATTTCTTTCCGATAGTCCCAGCCTTGGACAAAAGGATCGAATGGTGGTTTTGCCTTGGTAAAGAAACGGTATGTCTCTGTTTTCGTCTCTTTTCCATCTGTAACTTCAATTGTCCATCGATAAATTTTATCATTCTGCAGACCACTAATGGGAACTTTATACACGCCAAAGGGTTTTAAATTCCCACTAGCAGAGCCTATGTTCGGTTCAGTTGTAACGCTATAACTCATCAGGTCGCTATCAGAATCCTGAATGCGAAATTGCAACTCCGATAAAGTCAGAGGAACATCTTGTTCTCCGTCAACAGGTTGAACATCGGAAATTTCTGGCGCCCTATTTGGAGGATAATGTGCAACATATTCTGCGGTGGTAGTAGCTAACAGAGCATACCCAATAAACCCATATAAGGAGTAACCAGGCAGACTGTAAGACAAGCCGATTCCCATGAATCCGAAAGACAATCCTGTCTGAGCTCCTTCTGCAATGTACCCTTTGCTTGTCAGCATGTTTGTTGCTGTGGAAAGTCCAGTCCCTAACCAGAGCATCGCGATACGAGGTCGTGGGAGGAGGAACAAGGGGATAAGCAACCCTGAACCTTCACCACCCATACTGCAGAAAACACTGGTTCCTCTGCTGGCAAATGGCTGAGGAAAAGAAACTCTTTTTTCTGTGTTCTGTAGTCGGTCGACCCATTTGGGATTTAGTAAGGAAAAATATGCTTCTTTTGAGGTTTTGTGTGAGAGTAAGCCTTTTTCATCAAGTAGATTGACAAACGCGATTTTTAAGTCTTGAGTCTTCTCACTGTAAGGATTCTGTGTCATCTGAGCGTTCAGTTCTTTCAAGCGATCAAAAATCAATGTAGCTTCATCGATTGAAAGAATAACATCTTGTTTACCGTCCCCAGCTTTTCCGAACGCATAACAGGTGATGATTCCGTTCTCCGTTGATTTATTGATCATTTCAGCGTTCGCTAAGAGATTTTCTTTCGTCTGCCTAACTAAGCTCTGGGCGCATGGAACAAAAAATCCTACAACAAAAAGAAGAAGAATTCCTAGAGCAATGATTTTACTTCTATGGTTTTTACTCATCGATAACCTCCCCAATCTATATTTTTATAACAATGGTATTCTATATTAATATTATGATTTCGATATTCCTTTTTTTAAATATCAAATAACACCTGTACAAAGATAGGGTTTTTCTCGTGTACCTGGAGCATGTGGTATGTGACTGCTTTAATCTCGACACCCATCCGATGCTTCTTGGTATCGTATTTCTCGCCAAAGACCGAGGCTGAGAGTCTATTCCCTGTAAGAGTCACCTGGAACTTGCCGAATACAAGACCCTGGGCGTCATTTAAAAAAAGCAGCTTTGACAACCAATCGACCAGCAGCTGCTCAAGATCAGGTGCTTCAAGTTGGATATCATATTGACCAACAGGATCAATCGTTGATTCATCAGTAATGATATCGAACATCCCAATTGCTGCATGCTCAAAAGCCTCCGCAATGGCCTTCCCATATGCTTTCACGCCAACATCAGCGGTATGCTCGATGAGTTCGTATTGTTTCATAATGTTGCCTTGGAGACGTCACTTGGGCACTGGCAGGGCTGTTTCTCATCGAGAGATTGAATCGTTAGATTCAGTATCTTTGATATCACCGGTTCTTTCTTTTTGTATAGGGATGCGATCTCATCAGCTGGTAATCGCTCTTGCAGCCCGGCAGCCATGTTGCAGACCAGACAAAGTGAGACAAAACACATGCCTTTTTCTCTGGAAAGGATTACCTCGGGGGCCAATGTCATCCCGACGATATCAGCGACCGTGGAATACAACTGTATCTCAGCAGCAGTCTCCAACCGAGGGCCTTCCGTGACAAGATACACCCCGTTCTCATGAACCGTGACATCCTTCAGTTTCTTACAGTTTTTTAACACAAGCGTTCGAAGGGAAGGGCAGAAAGGATCTGTCATGTCCACATGGACTCTTTGGTCATCAAAGAACGTGACCGGCCTGGATTTGGTTGTGTCAATAAAATCATGGGGGATGACAAAATCTCCTGGTCGTATCGTTTTCTGCATAGACCCTACCGTCCCAACCGAAAAGACACAAGAGACGTGACTGACTGCCAATGCAGAGATGTTCCCAAGATGATTCACCCGATGAGGTGGAAGATTCGCCTGTTCCCCATGTCGTTGAACGAAGAATATCTCATGGTCACCAAGTATAGACGTGTGTAAGACAATGTCTCCAAAAGATGTTTCCACCTTGATTTGTTCTGGGTTTTTCATCAGATCCGGCATATGATGCCCGCAGAGTATCCCGATTCTCATCAACCTACCTGCCACCAAGAAATGTTTCATTGTTTAAAACCATATGGGCGGAAGTACTTTAATGATACTATTACACTCAACACAATTAATAGAAAAGACTGCTTCGATAATAGAATGAATATATATTGCAATGGTCTTATAATACCCTATTTCTTAATATTATAGGATAAACTTTCATGTTTAAACGTAAGTAATGTGATTTGGTCAGCGTATTCTTTATGGCATTATATATAGCATCAAAAAAATAAATGCAGCCAGTTATCCAAGCGAAAAATCTCCATACTTTTGTTAGCCATTGATAACTTGTTTTTTCTTTTATTATATGGGTAATTCATCACCCGGCGGAGATTCCACATCATGGTGGAGTATAAGAAATACGGTAAGGCTAATCGTACCAAAGATAAAGGCATAAACACTCAGGAACCATAACATGACCGTAATACCATAGAATACAGCTCTCATGCCAAATGTAAATCGATTCATTGCTCTTAAAAATACATCAATTTTTAACCCTTCTACATCAAAATGCCCGTAGTTTTTTTTATTATTTTTTATTTTTTTTATCTGGTTTGCTGCGATTGTTTCAATCGATTTAGATGGAATGCCAATTAAAATTGAAAAGCGAACCATTTGCCTTAAAGATAACAAGAACATAATGACCGAAAAAACTATGATTGCGACAAAGATCAGTAGTTTATATTGTGCAAATTGTTCAATTGACGTTGTAGAAAGCGAAAAAAGTTCAGGGAATTCAGTAATCGGAGATGATAATAGTAATCCTAAAAGAAGAAGCATCGATGAGGATAGAAATGTAGTCGCCATGATCAGATTTCTCATTGTTTGAACTGCAGTTGTTGTTTCTTTAGGGTCAATCATTCTTTGAACCCATAGTCCGTACATGATGTTTAAAAATCCTCTTTCACCCCAACTTGGTTTTTTTATATTATATACCAACCCGACGGCGTAGACTGAAATACAAATAATGAAAATGATCAATGCAGCTATATTGATGAGTTCATCTAACAGCATAATTACTTTTAGATAATTATGATTAATTTAAACATTTCGCTGAGTATATGATTTAAAACCATGCGACTGTTTCTCCGCTTTGTTTCTGTGAATATTACTAATTGAGGGCTTTGAATAACTTGCTTGTATTTTGCATTCCGTCCTTCTAAGGATTGATTACAAATTTAATAAGGAAGACGCTAATTTAAAATTATTAGGTGATATGTTGGTAGATAATCGGAAAGTTCTATTTAGGATTAGGATACCTGTTATTTGGGACGAAATAACAAGAAGGCTGGAATTTCAGGAGATCATTTGGAAAACCGTAATTAAAGTACTACCGACCACAGTATTTATTTGTTTAAAGAGATACCTATTCTGATGAGAGTCGCAGCGTTATTCTCTGGCGGGAAGGACTCTGTCTTTGCCGTGTACATCACCCAGCAATATGGATGGGATGTTTCCCATCTTGTCAGCCTGCTACCAAAAAAACCTGATTCCTGGATGTTCCATTCTCTCAATATTCATCTTACTGACCTGTTAGCCAAGGCTATTGGTATCCCACTTGTGAAACGATCAACAGCTGCTGAAAAGGAATCAGAGCTGGAGGACTTAAAGCAGGTGTTGCAACATCTTGAGATTGATGGAGTGGTCAGTGGAGCAATCGCCTCAGAGTATCAACGAACCCGCATTGAAAAAATCTGTGACAAGCTTGGGATAAAATCATTCTCCCCATTGTGGCATAAGAACCAGGAGTTGTTGTTACGAGATCAGGTCAAAGCAGGGTTTCACATCATCATCGTTGGAGTATTTGCTGAGGGGTTTGATGAGGCCTGGCTTGGGCGAACCATCGATGAAAAAACCATTGATGAACTGGTGTATCTTCATAAGAAACAGGGAATTAACATCGCTGGTGAGGGGGGAGAATATGAGACACTTGTGCTATCCGGACCAGTGTTTTCTAAAAGATTAATCATTGATGAATCCGAAAAAGAATGGAACCGTGACTCAGGTGTTTTCCAGGTGAAAGCAGCGCATCTTGAGGATGTTTAATACGTAATGTAATTGAGGGCTTTGAGTTGTTGGAGGAATAAAAAGAGACGTTGATCAATGTTTTTTTCATCAGGAAACTGTTTGGTCACCTCCGTGAGAATATCTTTGACAAGCATTGTTCCATCGCAGTGGTTCCAGATCGCTGACCCTAGTTTATCAAGATGTGCTTCGAAGGTGTTCTCCCGCCTCAGCGCTTTACAAAAGGATATCCCAAGTTTGCCAGTGAATTTTGGTACCGTCAGAGTGACAAGGCCTTCGTTGTTTGTTGACCATTTAAAGTCTAAACACTTTGGTTTGTAAAGAAGAAACTCGTCAACGGTCGGCAAACCTTTACTTTTCGTCTTTGGCGTAGATTTCCCTCAACGGGACGTATGCAAGGAGCGCTG
>JBFYMQ010000066.1:0-10609 GCA_041304825.1 Thermoplasmatales archaeon | reverse complement strand
TGAGGTGTTTTTCATGACCAAACAACAAACCATGATGCAAACAAAAAATGACACGAAAAAAACAACTATGAAAAGTGTTGATGGAAATACCGCTGCTGCACATATCGCATATGCGTTTAGTGATGTGGCTGCTATCTACCCGATCACGCCATCATCACCGATGGGTGAAGAGGTTGACGCGTGGGCTGCCCACGGACGGAAAAATATATTCGACCAGATTCTGAAGGTTTCAGAGATGCAGTCAGAAGGTGGAGCTGCTGGGGCGGTGCATGGGGCTCTCTCCGCTGGCGCGTGTTCGACGACATTTACCGCCTCCCAAGGTTTACTTCTGATGATTCCGAACATGTATAAGATCTCTGGGGAGCTGATGCCCTGTGTTTTTCATGTTACCGGACGTGCTATCGCAGGACAAGCCTTGTCGATCTTTGGTGACCATCAAGATGTCATGGCGGCACGGGCAACCGGGTTTGCAATCCTTTCATCTAACTCGGTCCAAGAGGTTATGGATCTTGCTCTGGTCGCGCATCTGTCTACACTACAAGCTAGTGTTCCCTTCCTTCATTTCTTCGATGGATTCCGTACCTCTCATGAGATCCAGAAAATCGAGATGATCGACTATGAGGATATCAAGAAGATCGTGAACTGGGATGCAATAAAGAAACACCGACAACGAGCATTGAACCCTGAACATCCTCATCAACGAGGAACAGCACAGAACCCTGATATCTATTTCCAATTAACAGAAGCTGCTAATTCCTTTTATCAGAAAATCCCTGCAATCGTCGAAGAGGAAATGAAAAAAGTGTCGGCTCTAACCGGTCGGACCTACCATCTTTTTGATTATGTAGGTGCACCAGATGCTGATCGAGTGGTCATCATGATGGGATCCGGTTGTGAAATTGCCGAAGAAACTGTCGAATACCTTAATAAAAAAGGTGAGAAAGTGGGATTAATTAAAGTCCGATTGTACCGACCATTCTCCGCTGAATATTTTTTGAAAGTGTTACCAAAATCGGTAAAGAAGATAGCGGTGCTTGATCGAACAAAGGAAACAGCCGCGTACGGGGAACCGTTGTATCTCGATGTATGTAGCGTGCTTTTTGATCACAATCTTTATCCTTTGGTGGTTGGAGGTCGGTACGGACTCGGTTCAAAGGATTTCACCCCGACCATGGCCAAAGCAGTGTTTGATAATTTGAAGAGTACGTCGCCGAAGAATCATTTCACTGTTGGGATCGTCGATGATGTCACACACACGTCGCTTCCCTTGGGAGAACAAATCGATACTGCACCTGAAGGGTTGATCCGTTGTAAATTCTGGGGTATCGGTGGGGATGGAACCGTTGGTGCGAATAAGGATGCGATCAAGATTATCGGGGATAATACTCCTATGTATGTCCAAGGGTATTTCGCGTATGATTCAAAGAAATCCGGCGGAGTCACCATGTCACATCTCCGTTTTGGGAAATCGCCCATTCACTCCTCTTATCTCATTGACAAAGCTGATTACATCGCATGCCATCAGCCATCCTATGTGGACAAGTACGATCTTTTAGATGGAATCCGGGATGGTGGCACATTCGTCCTGAACTCTCCTTGGAGCTTAGAGGAAATGGAAACTTGTCTACCCAACTCACTGAAAAGGACGATAGCGGAGAAGCATCTGAAGTTCTACACGATTGATGCGGTGAAGATTGCTGAAAGTATTGGTCTTGGTGGTCGTATTAACATGGTCATGCAAACTGTGTTTTTCAAACTCTCCAATGTCTTACCGATTGATGAGGCGATACGCTATCTGAAAAACGCGATCGCGAAAACCTACGCTAAGAAAGGACAGAATGTCATTGAGATGAACTGGAAGGCAGTCGACGCATCACTGCAGGGTCTGCAAGAGATACAATATCCTTCCTCATGGAAAACCTTACAACCTGAAAAACCAGTAAAGAAAAATCAACCAGAATTCATCACAAAGGTCATGTGCCCGATGCTTGCTCAACAGGGGGATAAACTTCCTGTGAGTGCATTTACCCCTGCTGGGATTTTCCCGCCTGGGACAACAAAATACGAGAAACGTGGTGTCGCAATCAATGTACCTGAATGGATTATCGACAAATGTATCCAATGTAATCAATGTGCGATGGTCTGTCCTCATGCTGCGATTCGACCAGTGTTGTTGACCCCTGAGGAGCTCCAGAAAGCACCCAAAGGGTTTACCGCAAAAAAAGCAGTCGGCAAAGAAGCAGAAGGGCTCTCATTCCGAATCCAGGTGTACACCGAGGATTGCATGGGATGTGGGAATTGTGCGGATATCTGTCCGGCCAAAGAGAAAGCCTTGGTCATGAAACCAATAGCGACACAGATGAGCACACAAATCCCCTATCAGCAATACACAGAGAAGATACCAGCTCGGTCTGGTGGTTTTGATCCATATACTGTGAAAGGTTCACAGTTCAGACAGCCGCTCCTTGAGTTTACTGGGGCGTGTTCTGGGTGTGGGGAAACACCGTATCTGAAGACAATCACTCAGCTCTTTGGTGACCGGATGATCATTGCCAATGCGACCGGGTGCTCTTCTATCTGGGGTGGCTCTGCACCATCTGTTCCGTTTACAACAAATGAAAAAGGGTTTGGTCCCGCATGGGCTAATTCTTTATTTGAGGATAACGCTGAGTATGGGTTTGGTATGATGCTTGCGACCACACAACGTCGTGCGAAACTAGCAAATTTAATTACTCAAGCAGTCCAGAACGCCCAGGGTGAGCTAAAAGACGCATTGACTGGCTGGCTGCAGAACATGCATGATGCAGAGAAATCTAAGCAGTATAGTGAAATGATTAAATCCTTGCTTGAAAAGGACCACCGTGATGAGACCCTAGATCAGATCTGGGATTCTCGGGATATGCTGACGAAGAAATCCATTTGGTCCGTTGGTGGTGACGGCTGGGCGTATGATATCGGTTATGGTGGTCTTGATCATGTGCTTGCGATGAACGAAGATATCAACCTCTTAGTGCTGGACACAGAGTTGTACTCGAATACTGGTGGTCAGTCGTCAAAGGCGACACCGGTTGGATCGATTGCGAAGTTTGCTGAATCCGGCAAGAAGACAAAGAAAAAAGACCTTGGTCTTATCGCTATGAGCTATGGGTACGTCTATGTTGCCTCTGTCGCAATGGGCGCGAATAAGAATCAATTCATGAAAGCAATTAAAGAAGCAGAATCGTACCACGGTCCATCACTGATTATCGCCTATGCGCCTTGTATTAACCATGGGATCAAGGCCGGTATGGGGAAGACTCAGGAAGAGGAGAAACGTGCTGTTGAATCTGGATATTGGCCGTTATACCGGTATGATCCTCGCCTTGTCGTAGAAGGAAAAAACCCGTTCCAACTTGATTACCAACCACCTAATGGCTCCATTCATGAATTCCTCATGGGTGAAGTACGATACGCAGCCTTAGTGAAGACGTTCCCTGCGGAAGCTGAAAAGTTGCATAAACAGCTTGAGGAAGGTACCATCAGCCGTTATAAAGCGTATAAAAACATGGCGGAACAGAAAACCTAGCATTAAAAAGGGCATTTTTTCCCTTTTTTCTTTTTCTTTATATTTTTAAAGAAAAATCAAAGGTGACGATACCTATATATAACTGTCTCTGGTTTCGGGGCTACGGTGCCCTATACGGTTTTATATGGAGGGAAGCAGAATGAATGGTGCAAAATTAGATAAAATATTTAAACCGAAAAGTATCGCAGTGATTGGTGCAAGCGAAACCATTGGAACTGCTGGATATCGAATTTTTAGAAATCTGATAGGATCTGGATATGATGGTGTGGTTTTCCCGGTGAATACAAAACGAGAAAGTGTTCAAGGAGTGCAGGCTTATCCATCCATCAATGAGGTTCCTAAGGTTGTTGACCTTGCGATTATTGTCACACCAGCAACCGTTGTCTGTGATATCGTTGAACAATGTGGGGTTCGAGGGATCAAAGGTATTCTTATTATTTCTGCAGGGTTCAAAGAAATCGGGCCTGAGGGAGTTGCTCGGGAGCAGCGTTTACTTGAGTTGAAGAAAAAATATGGATTAAGTATCGTCGGTCCTAACTGCGTCGGTTTCATCATGCCCTACTTGAATTTAAATGCGACGTTCGCAGGGTCCATGCCTGCTAAAGGATCTATCGCGTTGCTTTCTCAGAGTGGTGCCGTCTGTGGCGCGATTCTAGACTGGGCTGCGGCAGCGAACGTTGGTTTTAGTTCATTTGTCTCCGTTGGTTCTATGCTTGATGTTGATTTTGGTGATTTAATTGATTATTTTGGAATGGATATCCACACTAGAAGTATTGTTCTGTATATTGAATCGATTACTGATGCACGAAAGTTCATGAGTGCGACCAAAGCCTTCGCCCGTGCAAAACCAATCATTGTGATTAAATCCGGACGATATAAAGAAGGGGCTAAGGCAGCTTCGTCTCATACCGGGGCATTGGCTGGTGAGGACGTTATTTATGAGGCGGCTTTCCGAAGGTCTGGCGTCGTTCGTGTCATGGACATCATGGATTTGTTCAACTGCTCATCGATTCTTGCGAAACAACCTCGCCCCATGGGACCAAATATCGCGATTGTTACGAATGCGGGAGGACCTGGTGTTTTAGCCACTGATTCCATCATCGAAAAGGGTGGTAAACTCGCAGCACTATCAGCTGAGACTATTGAGAAGCTTAACAAAGTGTTACCAGCTCATTGGAGTCATGCGAACCCGGTGGATATCATCGGAGATGGTGACGAGGATCGTTATCAGAAGGCAATCGAGATATGCCTTGAAGATAAGAACATCGATGGTCTGTTGATTCTCTGTGTCCCTCAAGTGATGGCAGATCCAAAGAAACTCGCGGATCGACTGATTGATATCGCACGAAAATCCACCAAACCTATTTTGACGTCACTGATCGGTGAAGCAACGGTGAATCACGCGCGAGAAATCCTGAACAGTAACAATATCCCGACCTATGCCTCACCAGATGAAGCTGTTGAATCCTACATGTATCTCTATCATTATGAACGGCATCTTGCCCAACTATATGACACTCCTGTTGAACTCAACATCCAAACACCAGCGCACACCGATATCATAAAAAGAATCTTGGATGTCGCAGCAAAAGAGAAAAGAACCTTACTCAATGAAAGTGAAGCGAAAACATTCCTCGAACTCTATGGAATCAAGACAACAACACCAATCATTGCAGATACTGAAGAAAAAGCATTCAAAGCAGCCGAGAAACTCGGTTATCCCATTGTTATGAAGATATTATCTCCACAAATCAACCACAAAAGTGATGTGGGTGGCGTCGTTCTTGACCTGCGTTGCGGGGATGATGTAAAAACCGCATTTAAAGCGATGACGAAACGAGCAAAAGAAAAAGTCCCCCACGCAACAATTCTTGGTGTGACGATTCAAAAACAGGTGAAAAGCTACGGGTATGAGTTGATTCTGGGGTCGAAAAAAGACCCAGTCTTTGGTTCCGTAGTTCTCTTTGGATTGGGCGGGATTTATACTGAATTATTCAAAGACCGGGCGATAGGGTTCCCCCCCTTGAACCAAACCTTGGCGCAGCGCATCATAGAAAAGACCAAGGCGTCTGAACTCCTGAAAGGATTCAGAAACATCCCTCCTGTTGATATGAAGAAAGTCGAAGAAACCATGATTAAGTTTTCACAGATGCTTATCGATCATCCTGAGATAAAAGAAGTCGATATCAACCCCTTGATTCCAGAGGGAAATGAAATCATCGCGGTGGACGCACGAATTATTCTTGATCCCGAGCCTGAGAAACATCCCCATCTCATTATCACACCTTATCCGACCAAATATATGAAACCTATCACATTAAAAGATGGGCAGAAGGTTCTCCTCCGACCAATAAAACCAGAGGATGAAAACATGTGGATGGAGATGTTTAAAACATTCTCTGAGGAGACTGTTCGGTTCCGCTTCTTCAGAATCATCAAAGACACGCCCCATGAGGTCCGAACGAGGTACTGTAACATTGATTATGATAGAGAAATGGGAATTGTCGCTGAGATAGAAAAAGACGGCAAAAAGCAAATCCTTGGTGTTGCTCGTCTTATTCAGGACCCAGCACGACCGGATGAGGCTGAGTTTGCCATCGTTGTCACTGATGAATGCCAGCGGCAGGGACTTGGTTCTGAATTCCTGGATTTCCTGATTGAATTTGCAGAGGATAAGAAATTATCAAAGATCAACGGCATCGTCCTGAAGGACAACTACCCGATGATTGCTTTATGCCGAGAAAAAGGCTTCCGATTCTCCGAAGGTGACCCTGGTGAATACAAGATAGAATACGATCTTCTCCTAGATGAAGAACTCTCCGATGGAACCCTTGAGAGTGGGAAAAAGATTAATGACTCCAATGAATCAAATGATGGAAAAACAACAAAAAAAAACCCTAAATCAGTTCATTTAGAAAAATCATAGGTAGGGGATTGGGTTATTCCCCATCCACGATGTTCACCCAGACGATAGGGATATCGTTTGGGACGTTCTTTTTATTTTTTATTTTTTTCTCCATGATTTTACACCTCTCGGAGCCGTAAGGCAAGGACGCGTGCGCGGTTTGCTACGACAAAGGATTTGGCGATGAATTCCACTTCGCTTGCTTCTTCCGGGCTTGATACTTGACCAACAATCATCATTTTTTATCACTCCTCACTTCCTATTGTGTGTATTTGCTTTAAAGCGTCTTGTTGTACATCAGGTACCCTGGTTCTGTACGGTTCTTACCTGATTCCGAAAAGAAATCATTTTTACCGTGTTTTGAAAGCATATGATTGCCGGCGTTTTTCATTGGAAGCGAATAAAGAAGTATTCTTATCCAAAAATTTATATCAAATTATATCATATGTAAGGATACATGATAGTTGGGGGATCTCAGAGAAACACCATACAACTCGCTACGATGGTTGTTAGTTTCCTTCTCTTGTTTGTTGGATTAAGTAGTAGTGGTGCTCATGCAATGTTTCTCATTGGTCCATATCCTCAAAATGCGCAATCTGACTCGATTATCCTTTCTTGGAAAACAACAACACCGACTGCACAAAACGAGGTGCATTGGGGAAGCAGTCCTATGCTTGGTAATGTGACGGTGGAAAAATGTATGTGCGTTAAAACAAAACATACCGTAAATATCAAGGGTTTAACTGCGGGTCAGAAATATTACTATACTGTTGTTTCTGATCAAATCGAAAGCCCACTCTATACGTTTTGGACAGCATTTCCCAGAAATGACACGATCAGATTTGTCGCCTATGGTGATTCGCAGGGAGTTTGGGATAATTGGCAGACCGTATTATTGGTATCTCAGGCAATAGAAAAAGAACAACCTGCGTTTGTTCTCAAACCCGGGGATCTTGTCGATGACGGCAAGAACGCAAATGATTGGATTGATTTTTTCACTGCATCACCTTTTGTTCATAATAGTACGCTTTATCCTGTTCTTGGAAATCATGAAAATTATAGCCACCTGTTTTTTTCTTATTTTTCCCTTCCGTTCAATGAACGCTGGTATTCCTTTGAGAATGGACCTGTGCATTGTATCGGTCTTGACTCAAATAAATACAATAGGTATCGATTTGTTCAGTTCCTCTGGCTTGTTCATGACTTACAGACGCATCATGCGCCCTTCACTATTGTCTTTTTCCATCACCCGGTTTATAGCTCAAGTGAACATGGAAACACAACCATTCTGCAGAAGATATGGGCACCAGTGTTTGCATATTATCACATAGACATCGTTTTTAATGGTCATGATCATAATTATGAACATAGTTATGTCAATGGTGTTACGTATATTGTCACCGGTGGCGGCGGTTCTCCCCTTTACGACAATGGGTACAGCCCCTGGACAGTGTATTCAGAAAAAACCTATCATTATTGTCTGTTAACCGTGAATGCGACGACCTTAATATTTGAAGCAAAAAAACCTGATGGTCTTGTTTTTGATTCTTTTATTCTTACAAAATGAATCATTCTTACAACTCAACTGTCTCGGGTCCTTCTTATGATATCGTTTTATAACCATGTTCCTGTTTATCGATGCTCATGAACAAGAATATCCTCATAGCATTTCTGCTCATTCTTGTTTCATTGGTCTGGGCTGGATCTTTTATTGTTGTCGAAAGAGCGACAAAGCAGATAGACCCTATTGATTTAGGATTCCTTCGGTTTCTGGTTGCTACTCCATTGATGTTATTACTTGTGGTACTGCTGAAGAAACCCTTGAAACTTCCGAAAAAGGAGTTACCCTGGTTAATCGCCCTAGGACTGACCGGGGTGACGCTGTTGTATCTGTTCCAGTTCATTGGGATTCATTATACCAATGCTCCCACCGCTTCGGTGCTCATCAACACCAATGTGATTTTTATTGCGATTCTTTCTAGTCTCTTCCTGCACGAGGAATTGACGCGAAAAAGGATTGCTGGTATTGCCCTGTCGTTTATCGGGGTTTTTGCCATTATGTTTTCCGATCTGTCAAAACAAGAGGTGACCTTTGATAATCTTTTTTTCATCGGCGGGGTTCTTATGCTTTTGTCTGCACTCTGTTGGGCACTGTACTCGCTTGTGGGAAAACGTCTGTTACGGACCTATGATGAGTTTGTGATTACCACGTATGCGTTCGGTCTTGGGACCTTGTTCTATCTTCCCTTTGTTATTTTCCATATCGGTCCGGTTCTCCAACAGACCTCACTGGATGGATGGCTTGCGGTTCTCTACCTGGCATTGACGTGTTCATTATTTGGGTATCTTGGCTGGTATTATGGGTTAAAACATACTGACGCGAGTAAAGCAGCAGTGTTTTTGAATTTCATCCCTCTCTTCACGATTCTGATGTCGTTTTTCCTTGGTACGAACCTTTCCTGGTTTTTCCTTCTGGGGGCAGGCTTAATAATCTATGGTGTATATCTCACACAAAGAACCTAACAGGTATGGATTAAAAATCATGTTTTGTGTTGAATGCGGGAAAGACGAACCAATCTTTCGAAACGGTGTCTGCCTCAGCTGCTATCTGAAGCATACGCAGTTTACCAAAGGACCAACCATTATGGATATCACGCTTTGTCCGCGTTGTTCCTCTTATAAACACAAGAACACCTGGGTGCAAGAAGACTTTGGCGATACCCTGAAACAGCATATCAAAGATACTTTTTCGATTAGCCCTGAACTAAAAAACGTCGAAATACAAACCCAGTGTAAGGAACAGGATCGCATCCTGCGTTGTACGGTATTCATCTCTGGTTTTTTAGAAGACAAACAGATCACGGAGCAACATCCACTGACTGTACGCATCAGGCGGAACACTTGTGATGTCTGCTCTCGAGAGGCTGGGGGGTACTATGAGGCGATCATCCAGATACGAGCGGAGAAACGAACATTTCCGAAGGAAGAGTTGAAGATTCTTCGGTCTGCCGTAGAATCCCTGGTCGTGCAATTACAAAAGAACGGTAAACGAGGGTTATATATCACTGACTTTGATGAAACACGTCAAGGACTTGATTTTTTCCTCAGTGAAAAAGCAACCGCGTTCTCCATAGCAAAAAAAATCCAGGAGCAGTTCGGCGGTGAGTTTAAACAATCCGCGTCAACTGCTGGGATGAAAGACAGCAAAGAGGTCTTTCGGATGACATATCTGGTCCGGATCCCAGCATACCGCAAAGGTGATTTCTTCTCATACGACAACTCGTTTTTCTTAATTGTTTCTCTCCACGAAAATAAGGTCCGTGCTCTTGAGCTTTCCAGCTGGTCGGAGAAAGTGATTGATGGGAAAGACATTCAGCCTTCGAAGATATTTGGTGGTAAGGAACTCATTAGAGAAATGATTGTGGTGAGTCAGTCAAAAAAAGAGCTTCAATTGATGGACCCGAAATCTTATTTTACCGTTGAGATTCAGAAACCAACTGTAGTTACGATTGAGGCTTCGATGGTCAGCACCGTGAAGCTGGATGGGTATCTTTTTTTAATCCCTACTTAAATGGGGTTTTTTTTTTGCGCTAAAAAGCATTTTTTTTCAAGGATGAGCAGATGCTCGTCAAGATATCCTTTATTGTATTCAAACCATTGGGGAAACGGTGCGATGATGCAAAAACCAAGGGATTCATAGAGGTGACCTGCTTGGGTATTTGCTGAAACAACGTGGAGGTATATGTTTTTTTGGATGCCATCTTTTCTCTACATGTTTTATCAACTCTGTCAGAAGGATGTTTCCTAGACCTTTTCCTCTCCATTTTTTCGCAATTGCGATCCCAAGGTTGACGTTCCCATGGTTTCTTACAAAACCTGGCTTTGCAAAACAATCTCCAATAAGAAGACCTTCTCCGAGTGCTTTGAGGTAGATTAGCTGTCCTTTTTTTGATCTGTCGTTTGCGTTTTAAGTCATTGTTTTTCTGGTGAGCGCGTTGATAAAACGTTGAAATTCTTTAGCATCTTCCCTGCCGATAAGTGGTTCGATATCCACGATAGTCCTATCTTTTAAATTAATATGCTTCCTCATTGGTCTTCTTTTCTCATCGGATGCAGTATTCTTCCTGTTTTTTTTTTTT
>JBFYMQ010000065.1:0-12550 GCA_041304825.1 Thermoplasmatales archaeon | reverse complement strand
GGCAACGCACGAGGCGTCATCCGAATCTCAAGAGACTGAAACGTCTGCTCAGCGGTTTTCCAAGAACAATCCAACGCAACAAGACCATGTCTCTGAGCAAGCGCGATATCCTCACAAGACAAGCTTTTTTCTGCAAACGGGTCAAGAAGAACCGCATGAGACGGCAACCTTCGGACCGTCTTCTGAAGAGTCGCAAACCCGAACCGATGCAATTTCTTCGCCGTGCACTTCTTAGGATCATCCTGACCTGCATGAAATACAATGAGCTGAACCGGTTTTTTCATTGTGAAATCCTCACATCAAGCACCAGATGATTTACCCGAGGAGCATACGATTTGATCTCATGAACCTTCAGTAATTCAACACAGCGGTTAAAACGCCCTGCCACTACTTCAATATGGGAAAGTGGCTGGCGTGGAATTTGATCAACAGGCACCAGCTCATGGTAATGAAGCATCCCGACATGGTTTTTCAGACACGAAAAAGCAACCGGTAAATACTCCTGCGGATCATGAAGATACCCAAGGATCACCCGATTGGCACAATCCTCAGGTGCGACTACCCGGTTATCACCAAAACGAGGCTCGACAATGCTACTCACATGATTCAATACCACATTCGCACATAAATAATCATACGCGACCAGATTGATTTCGCAGGCTACTATCTTCTTCGGCTTGCTGTACACCGCGATGGGAAGCGTAAAATACCCGATGCCTGCAAACAAATCAACTACAGTTTCATTCGGATGGGCAATACTCGCCATCCGTCGCCGCTCCCCCATGTTCCCCGATGAAAACATAATCTGCTGCGGATCAATCTTAAAACGAATACCATTCTCACTATGAATCGTTTCCGTGTGAGCTGAACCATAGATTACCTCAACAACTGGTTTCCGATACACACCTGAGATCCCACCAGTGTCATTCAGCGTCGTCGTACACCCCAAACCATCTGCATACGCTTTACCAATGATTTCTTTATACTCACATAACTCATCAGGCACTTTAATCGACACAACAGAACCGATTTTTTCCCATTTGCTGGGAAGAAAATGTACCAGCTCAGAAGGGATGAGTAAGGATACTGTTTTTTTAATACTCTCGTAAGGAGTTTTTAACATCTCCATTTCTTACATACTGCGCCCCTATAAAACCTCATCCCTCTTGCTCCAACAACTCTATCTACCATACAATGTATTCGCAGAATGGATGGCTGAGTTATTCCCTTATTTACCACGACAAAATCAAAACGAAATCATGCAGGAAATCACCGATGCAATACGACACAAAAGACAGTTTATCTTCGAATCAGGCACCGGCTCAGGCAAAACCATCTGCGTCCTTGCTGCAGCACTCACCTATGCATTGGACAATCATAAAAAAATCATATACACGACACGGACAAACGCACAACAACAACAAGTGATTCATGAGATGCGTGCGATACAAAAAAAATCTCAGGAGAAAAGAATCTATGGCGTCGGGATGCAAGGCCGAGGGAACATGTGCCTACTCGCACGGGAAAACCCAGAGATCCAGAATGGCAATGCAGAAGAGCTCTCGCGGTTCTGCTCTTATCAAAAAAAACTCGCAGTCTCAGAGAAAAGAAATGGATGCAGCTACTATAAGAATTTCCTTGGTGAAAAAGACCGCGTTGAAACAATCATGCAGTGGGCACAGAAACACCTCCCAACCGCAGAAGAATTCTCCGACGCCTGCGAAAAACAAGCACTCTGCCCCTACGAGACTAATAAACTCATGGTCCATGATGCCCTTGTCGTCGTAGTTCCCTACGTCTACGTGTTTGATAAATCAATACGCATCAAACTCTTCGACTGGCTCTCGATTTCTGAAGACGATGTCATCCTTATTGTCGACGAAGCACACAACCTTCCCGATTATCTCAGAGAACAGTTCTCCGCCGAACTGAGCACCTGGATGCTGAACAGCTGCCTTATGGAAGCAGACCAGTTTGGAAACCCCTCGCTTGCAGACGGTAGAATCTCCGTAACCGCTTTTTGTAAAGAACTCATGGATATCGTCATGGTCCTACGCGACACCTATGTCTATGGGATGCTTGAAGGAGGCATTCGAACTATCAACCCAGAAAAAAACGATGCACTCATCCCCTCCCATGAGCTTGAAGTAGAGATCCTCTCACGTCTAAAAACTACTAGCAAGACACTCAGGGACATCATCAGCGACCTCTTCGCCTATGGCGAAAAAATCCAAGAATATAAACAAAAAGGCGGAAAACTCCCACGCTCTTATCTTCACAATCTCGGGGTGTTTCTTGGCTTTTGGACGACCATAGAAATGGACCAATACATCAAACTTATCGTCGATACGGGCCAAGGGAAAAACCCGCGGGTGGAAGCGTATTGTCTTGACCCCTCAATAGGCACCGACATCCTCAAAGAGGTCCATTGCAGCATCCATATGTCTGGGACACTTGAACCCTTAGATGAATATCGTGACTCCCTAGGTCTGCCATTGGAAACACGAATGGCGTTGTATCCCTCTCCTTTCCCGCCAGAAAACCGGAGGATCTTTTTTGTCCGTGATGTCACCACACGATACGATGAGCTTACGAAAGACAAAACCATTGTCCCCTTAATGTGGAAATACGTCAGTGATATCTGTAACAGGTTTGAGAAAAACACCATGGTTTCCTTCCCCAGCTATAACACCCTTGCGATGTTTCAGAAAAATGGGTATTTTGCGGAAATCCAACGCTGCTTGTATATCGAAGAACAACACATGTCACAATCAGAACTGATGGAACTGGTCACTGAGTTTAAGTCCTGCGGCGACGGAAACGGCAATAGCGCCACTCTTTTTACGGTCATGGGGGGACGTATCAGCGAAGGGATGGATTTCCCAGCGGAGCAGCTTGAGATAGCAGTGATTGTCGGAATCCCATATCCAAAACCAACAGCACGTCAGCGAGGCCTGCAGAACTATTATGATCAAAAATTCGGGAAAGGGTGGGAATACACAGTGCAAGCCCCAGCCGCACGTAAAATGCTGCAGGCAATTGGCCGCTTGATTCGCAATGAAAACGATCGAGGAGTCGCAGTCATCCTTGATAAAAGAGCACCGCGATTCCATCAGTATATGAAAGAGATGCAGGAATCAAGAAATCTCCTTATGGATATCAGCCGATTCATGAATCAACAAAGAAGTTCGAAAATGTAGGAATTTCTTTAAAACACAACATTATTCAGAATACGAATACTTCAATCATGCGATGGGTGAGGTGGTTATCGAGTGGAACCAAAGAAACGCGCAAAGCTTGTACTGGAGGATGGCTCTGTTTTTTCCGGATATTCTTTTGGCGCATTCGGTTCTGTCAGCGGAGAGGTGGTGTTTAACACCGGCATGGTCGGCTACCCTGAAACACTGACGGACCCTTCCTATAAAGGACAAATCGTCACCATGACATATCCGTTGATAGGAAACTATGGTGTCCCTGGAAATGAAAGAGAAGACAGTCTCTTACGATTTTTTGAATCAGAAAAAATACAGGCCGAAGGAATCGTTATTTCAGACTACTCAGAAAGGTACTATCATTGGAACGCAAAGAAATCATTATCAGAATGGCTTCAAGAACACAGTATTCCTGGAATCTATGGGGTGGATACAAGAGCACTTACAAAGAAATTACGGACAAAAGGTACACTCTTAGGAAAAATAATTCATGATCATCAAAAGAAATTCTTCTATGACCCAAACAAGGAAAATCTAGCCGCGACAGTCAGTATTAACGAACCGGTGACGTATCAAAAAGGAAAACGAACCATCCTCCTTGTTGATTGTGGGACGAAAAACAGCCTTATTCAAGCGTTCTTAAAACGAAACTTCACCGTCAGGCGTGTCCCTTGGGATTACGACTTCACAACAGAGACAGCTGAGGGAATCGTCCTGTCAAATGGTCCTGGAGACCCGAAAAAATGTAAAAAAACAATTACCCATGTGACCAATGCGTTAGAAGGAAATATTCCGATTCTTGGGATATGTCTTGGCTCTCAAATCCTATCGTTGGCAGCGGGTGCGAATACCTACAAACTCAAATACGGCCATCGAAGTCAGAATCAACCATGTATGGAAGTCGGAACCAATCGGTGCTACATCACCCCACAGAACCATGGGTATGCTGTGAATGCAGACACCTTACCACAGGATTGGCGTGAATGGTTCTTCAATGGAAATGATCAGACAAACGAAGGTATTAAACACATCTCCAAACCATTCTTCGGAGCACAATTTCATCCAGAAGCATCCCCTGGTCCTGATGATACTGAGTTTTTATTTGACCTGTTTGTGAGAGCGATGAAATGATCACTCGAAAGAAACCACTATGGAAAAAGATACTTCTGCTTGGATCTGGCGCTATCCGCATAGGTCAGGCAGGTGAGTTTGATTACTCAGGGAGTCAAGCGATCAAAGCAATAAAGGACGAAGGAATAAAAACAATTTTAGTCAATCCGAATATTGCCACAATACAAACCTCCGATTACCTTGCAGATAAAGTCTATTTTTTACCAGTGACCGCAGCTTTTGTTGAAAAAGTAATAGCGAAGGAACGACCGGATGGCATCCTCCTTGGTTTCGGAGGACAAACAGCACTCAACGTAGGACTCAGGCTTTCGCAAACAGGTGTACTTAAAAAATATAACGTCGAGGTTCTCGGAACCCCGATTCTCGCCATTCAGGACACAGAGGATCGAGAACAATTTGTGAAGAAAATAAAGGAAATCAACCTCAAAGTCCCAGTCAACAAAGCAGTCAATACGGTCGATGATGCGATTCATGTTGCCGAAGAGATCGGATATCCGGTGATGTGCCGGATAGCATATGCACTTGGCGGTCTAGGCTCTGGCATGGCAGCAAATAAAAAAGAACTCATAGAACTGGTGAAAAAAGCATTCTCGTACACTCATCAAATCCTTATTGAGGAATATCTTGGAGGATGGAAGGAGCTGGAGTATGAGGTGGTACGGGATCGATATGATAACTGCATCGTGGTCTGCTCCATGGAGAATGTCGATCCGATGGGGATTCACACCGGGGAAAGCATTGTCACCGCTCCAGTACAAACACTTTCTGCATCTGAGAATTTCATGCTACGCTCCCTTTCCATTAAAGTCATCCGACATCTTGGGATTATTGGTGAGTGTAACATTCAATTTGCCTTAGACCCTCAATCGGAAGATTACCGCATCATCGAGGTGAACGCGCGACTGAGCCGTAGTTCAGCCCTTGCATCAAAGGCGACAGGCTATCCACTTGCGTTAACCGCAGCGAAACTCAGTCTCGGCTATGGCCTCCCAGAGATACAGAATATGATCACCGGGGAAACCTCAGCGTGTTTTGAACCAGCTCTTGATTACGTGGTGGTGAAATTTCCCCGATGGGATTTACAGAAGTTCAGACAAGTAAACATTCGTCTTGGCTCTGAAATGAAATCTGTCGGCGAGGTCATGGCTATCGGCAGGAGCTTTGAGGAAGCATTACAGAAAGCGATTCGAATGCTTGATGTCGGAATGCCAGGTCTGGTTGGGAACACCATGACGTTTTCCGATCTTGAAACCGAACTACGAGAACCTTCCGACAAACGCATGTTCGCAATCGTTGACGCACTCAAACAAGGATACAGCCTTGAGAAAGTCGCGAAAATATCAAAAGTAACTCCTTGGTTCCTTTCCAAGATACAGAACATCATTGACATCGAACAACAGCTTAAGGATCACAATCTAAATTCCTTACCGCCTTCATTACTAAAAGATGCAAAACAAAAAGGTTTTTCCGATCAACAAATCGCTCTTTTTACAAAAACAAACGAAGCAGATGTACGGAAACGTCGCAAGAAACTTCATATCATACCCAATATAAAACAGATTGATACCCTGGCCGCGGAGTACCCTGCGAAAACAAACTACCTCTACCTAACCTACAATGCAACTGCTGATGACCTTGATACGATAGACAAACATCAGGTCATAGTCCTTGGAGGTGGGGCGTACCGAATCGGCTCATCGGTGGAATTTGACTGGTGCTGCGTCAATTCTGTTTCAACCTTACGGAAATTGAAGTATCACACCATCATGATCAATTGTAACCCTGAGACGGTCAGCACTGATTACGATATCTGCGACAAACTCTACTTTGATGAAATAACCCTAGAACGCGTCATGGATATCTATGAAAAGGAAAACCCGCAAGGAGTCATTATTTCGATGGGGGGTCAGATTCCCAATACCCTCGCGCTCCCCTTGTCTGAGGCAGGGGTACCTATACTTGGGACCTCGCCGAAAGATATCGACGTTGCAGAGGATCGTCATAAATTTTCTAGGTTATTGGATACCTTAAAAGTTGATCAACCACAATGGGAGGAACTGACAAGTTTAGAATCAGCAGAAGATTTTGCCAATACCGTAGGATACCCCGTGTTAGTTCGACCAAGCTATGTCCTCAGCGGCGCTGCAATGAGTATCGCGCTGAGCAATAAAGAACTCCGTGAATACCTCAAGAAAGCATCAGAGGTCAGCAAAAAGCACCCTGTCGTCATCAGTAAATTCATCACTGGAGCAAAAGAAATCGAAATTGACGCGGTAGCAGACCATGGGAAACTGTACTGTTACGCGATCTCCGAACATGTGGAAAACGCAGGGGTTCACTCTGGTGATGCTACTATCGTGCTTCCTCCACAACGAACATATCTCGAAACGATGCGACGGGTTAAAACCATCGCGAAAAGCATCGCAGCCTCATTACGAATCACTGGACCGTTCAACATCCAGTTTATCGCAAAAGACAATGACGTAAAAGTCATCGAATGCAATCTGCGCGCATCACGAAGTTTCCCGTTTGTATCCAAAGTATTTAAGATTAATTTCATTGATCTTGCCACGAAAATTATTATGGGAAAGCGAGTCCCTCGTATCGATCGATCTGCTTTTGATTTGGACTATGTCGGTGTTAAAGCATCACAGTTTTCGTTCACACGATTGAAAGGATCAGACCCCATTCTTGGCGTCGAAATGGTATCAACCGGTGAGGTTGCTTGCCTTGGTGATGATTTCAATGAAGCATTCCTGAAAAGTCTGCTGTCTGTCGAGTTCATGATACCAAAAAAGACAATTCTTCTTTCAACAGGACCTGTTGATAGCAAAGCAGATTTCCTCTCTAGTACTAAAATATTACAGGCGATGGGATACCGGTTCTATGCGACGAAAGGGACCGCTGATTTCATGAAGGACAATGGCATAACCGCAGAAGTCCTCTATTGGCCGTCAGAAGAAAAAGAACCAAATACGCTTACCTATCTTGCTGAGTGAAAAATCGATTTGGTGATTAACATCCCGAAAAACATCGAACGAGAAGAACTGGATAATGATTATCTCATTCGTCGAAAAGCTGTTGATTTTAATGTTCCGTTGATCACGAACCTACAACTTGCGAAACGTTTTGTCGAAGCTCTCTCTCGAACATCCCTTGATGATCTTAAAATAAAAAGCTGGAATGAATACGTCTAAGTTCCTTGGGTTTCTCTAGGTAAGAGGTCGGGGATCCCATCAGTGATGGGATACGTACTGTGACAATGATCACAGGTAAACGACCCTGAAAGAATCTCTCCTTTTTCCTCTTTTTCGACAGAAAGAACAAGGTCTCCTTTGCAGGTCGGGCAGCAGAGGATTTTGATGATTTCTCGTTTCATAGCATATTCCTGAATTAATAGTCGCCTAAAAAGATTGCTCTCTTTTTTCCCGCATCTGAATCGTATACCAATGTCCATTCCTCATCGGTAAGTTTCTTGGCATCCTGTATCATCTGAAGGTAGTTTTTCACCTGGGAGTCCATTAAATCTGCCTGATGAAGAATACAGGCTTCCAAGAGTTTCGGAATCTTTGGAGAACCCCACTCATATTTCCCATGATGACTCAGAATAAGATGGATCAGTTGATGTTCTAATTCTTTTGGAAATTCCTCTCCGTTCGTTCTGAGTAGCTGAATTTTCTCTCTGATCCATTGTTCTCCAATCACGATATGGCCGATGAAGTTACCCTCATCGCTGATGTCGATAGCAGCAGCATAGGTGTATTCCTTCAGTTTCCCTATATCATGCAATAACGCACCGCACAGCAAAAGGTCATTATTAACAGACGGATACATCTCAGAGATATTTCGACAGAGGCGGACCACGCCGACAGTATGTTCGAGGTTTCCTCCGATATAATTATGGTGTCGTGAAATTGCAGAAGGTGAATGCATATACATTTTGACTAACTCTGGGTCGTCGAAGAAGGACGCAAGCAGATGTGTCAATGGTTCATTCTTCAGGGTCTTGAGTTCATTTTTGATGATATCAAAGAGCTCTTGGATGCGTTCTTCAGGTAATGCCGGGAGAAAATCCGTGACATCGTATTCATTCGGAGCACATTTTCGTACTCCCCCGGTGTTTTCATTTACCGAGATTTGTAGTCTATCCTCATAGTTTTCGACCATCCCGGTTCGCACCTGAACAACATCGCCGGTGTTAAAACTTTCATAAAGGCGTTTCACCCGGTCTTTGTTCTCCCCGCCCCAGTATTTGACGCTGATCTCACCGGTTTTATCTGTTGCGATAAACTCGAAAAACATTCCTCGTTTGTAGGGTCGTTGTGCTTTTTTTAGCTTCACTGCGAAAAAATCGTTAATTGCATCGCCATCTCGCAGGTTCTCAATGTATTGTTCTTTTTTTCGTTTTCCCGTATCGGTTTTAATAATGGTTTGTTCCTCTTTCTTCTTTTCGTATTGGTAGATGTCCACCATTCTGGTAACCTCCCATGACTACTTCCTTGATATTGTTTAGAGTTTATAGGTTTTTCCCTCTTTGACCATGATGGTTTTACTGGGGAGTTTTTTGAATAACTTGGGATGTTCTGTATGGATTGGATAGAGTTTCTTTGGATGTACTATTCTGATGAGTTCTTTGAGATCGTCGCCGTTGATATGTCCGGAGCAATGGGATTGGAAGAATTCTATGTCGAAATGTCCAAGCCAGTTATTCATCCGGTCATATGAGATTTCCATTTCTTCGTTGAATGGCTCGGAGAGCGAGTGAATGTACAGTCCTTTTTTTGGTTTCAGATCGATGAGGTCGGAGAAATACCAGAAGTTCAGCACGATCATGTATCTGGAGGGATTCTTCGTGATTTCTGCTGCGGTGATGATGTTTTTGTAGTGTAATCGTTTTTTAATATAGGTATCGGTGTAGTCCTCGTTGATGTATGTGCCGGTGAGCCGTTTTGGTTTTAACAGGGCAATGTGTTGATCTGTTATTGGTGGTACTTGGAGTTTTTTATCCTGGGAATATTGTTCAAGAAAGCACGCATGTTTGAAGTTGATTATTAGGATTTTTCCAAGGTCCTTCGCTATTTTATAGAACGTTGTGAAACGGTCCACGTCTTTGAAATTGAAATCAACAATGGAGAGGGTTTTGCATTGTTGTATCTTCTTTTTTGAGTCATGGTAGATTTTCTGCTCTGATTCATCGGTCTTCTTCTTATTGATTCTTGTACCTTCGGTGATCATCGCTATTGGTTTGGCTTGCTCTGCTGCTTCGATGAAGTCATCAGTCATGTCTGCATGTAATCCGTGCATACGGAGATCACCCGTGTAGATGAGTGGTCCTTCGGATGTGTAAATCAGAAACGCGTAAGCGCCTGGAACCGAATGGTCCACATGGTATGGTTTGATCTCAATTGTATCAATCTTGACTGTTTTTCCAGTGGTAAAAGTATGGAATTTTCGTATCACCGGTGGTATCTTATATCCAGAACGATATAATGGTCTGATCCGGAAGTCAATGACTTCGTTTTCAAGGTCTCTTGTGGTTTGTTCACTGACTGCATTAATAATCCTCTTACAGGTTTCTCCGCAATAAATCGGGATATCTTTATGTAAAAAAGAAATATAGTTCGCATGGTCTGCATGGGCATGGGACAACAGGACGGCAGAAACTGTTGTTTCTTCGGATTTTCGCCCATGGTGTTCCAAGAGATCCGATCGATAGATGCCGGGGATATCAGGGATTAACCCCATTTCGAGAAAGTCCCCAATTCCATTGGCTGTTCGAGGGTTGAGGAACTCTTCAAAATATTTTCCTCTTCGTTTAAAACTCATCCCGAAATCAAGAAAGATTTTCGTCCCATGGTCATCGAGCAGAATTTTATTCCCCCCGATTTCATTAACCCCACCATAGAACGTTATAGTGACCATTTCTGCTCCCCGTTTACAGGTTCACAAATACAAAGTAATATACATAAACATTTGTACAAAGAGATGAAAAGAAGAAAGAAAGGGTTTATTCGATACTGACTTTAAATCCACCGTGATCCTTTTTCTTTTCTTTTTTATCAAGAACGATATCAAGGATTCCATTCTTGTATGTTGCCTTGGTTGATTTTGTTTTCACGCTACATGGAAGGTCGATACGTTTGTGATATTTACGTTTCGGGGAGTCCACCTTGATTTCCAGGGAATCTTCTGTTGCGACAAGGTTAATGTCCTCTTTTTCGACCCCTGGTATTTCAACGGTAATGGCCACATCGTTTTCTCCTTCGATGATATCGGTGCGTGGTTCGATTTCATCGGAGATGGTGGGAACTCCCTCTGGGGAGCGTACTGACCGGTTCCCGAAATCCTCGATCTGGGGTTTCCCATCAGGCCCAAACTCGATTTTATAGCCATGTACGACGGGTTTGCCTGGTTGGGCGTTCGTGAACATTTTCATCATTTCTTCTGCCATTTTCTTGATATCATCCATGACTTTGTCATCATTGAAGATATCTCGTATCTTGTTATCATTAAAGATATGTTATCATTAAAGATATCCCGGAAGATATCATCGTCTCCTCGGAAAGGATCATGTGGGTTTTTCTTTTTTTCATGGTTTTCTTCGTCAAAAGGATCCATCGGTCACTACCCCCTTTTTTTACTTCTTTTCGCTATACTACTTAGTAGAACTTCTATTTATAAGTTTCGCCTGAATATTCGAGTTCTCTTTCCACTTCCTCCAGAAGAAGCTTGGCTCTTTTGCTGAGTTTCTTTGGCGTGGTCACCTGGATGAGGACATAGAGGTCCCCGTATCCTAAGCCTTGTATTTTGGGCATTCCACTGCCTTTGAGCTTAAAAAGAGTCCCGCTTTCTGTTCCATCAGGGATTTTTAGTTTTTCCTTCCCTTGCAGGCTATCTACTGAAAGAGTTGCTCCTAAGGCGGCCTGAGGAAATGATATGGGAAGCTTGCGGTAGAGATCCGCTCCTCGTCGTTCAAAGACAGGGTGCTCCTTCATATGGACTACGACGTACAGGTCACCGCTTTGTGTGACACCCCGTGGGTGTTCTCCTTGGCCGGTGAGCCGGAGGTGCGCTCCGTCGTCGATCCCTTTCGGGATGTGTACCTCGATTTTCCTGGTTTTCTGTATGCTTCCTCGCCCTCGACAGGTTGAACAGGGGTTTTCGATGATGGTGCCCTGCCCATGACATTTGGAGCATTCGCTGATTTGGGTGAACATCCCAAACGCGGTCCGGCGGGAGACCTGCATCTGTCCGGTTCCTCCGCAGGTGGCGCATCGTTTTGGGCTGCTGCCTGGTCGTGCTCCGGTTCCTTTGCAGGTTTCACACAGTTCCGTTCGTGGGACTTCCAGTTCGGTGTTCATCCCCCTGTACGCATCCTCGAGGCTTATCTGGATATCGAAACGGATGTCGTTTCCTCGTGGGGCACGAGAACGGTTGGTATATCCGCTTCTCCTTCCGAAGAATTGTTCGAAAATATCATTAAAATCAAATCCCGTGCCTCGGAAGATATCACCAAAATCAGTGGTACGGAAGATATCCTCAGTGGTGTATTGCTGGTCGATCCCTGCGTGTCCGTGCTGGTCGTACATTTTGCGTTTTTCGTCATCGTAGAGGACTGCATAGGCTTCTGATATTTCCTTGAATTTTTCTTCTGCGCCTTTTTCTTTGTTTTTGTCAGGATGGTATTTCAACGCAAGTTTCCGGTACGCTTTCTTGATATCATCTTTTGCAGCAGAATGGTCTACGCCAAGGGTCTCATAGTAATCTTTCTTTTCCATAGGACTAGCGACTGTACATTTAGAAGGGGTATTTCTTTTTTATTATGCGTTTCATTTCATACTGGTTTAGAGAAGTACTCTGACGAGTTGAAGGAGAATGTCTCCAAGGATAAACGAGGCGAGAAATCCAATTAGAAGAGGGATCATGAAAGGGATTTTTGGCGTCACCCATATTTCTGTGATCCCCTGTCTTTCGAATTCTGCGAGTTCTTCATCGATGTCGAAGTTCTTTGGCATGTACATGAGTCTTCGTTTGCCGTCTTTTATCTTTTCCAGTGGCCAGACGAATTTTTGTTTTGCTTTCTCAACAGTGATAACGTATCCAAGGAGGCTGTGGGGGAACTGGATGTTGCGTTTGCCGATATTGTAGAGAAGAAGACTGATAGGTATAAGCAGGAACAGGATTGTTGCGTTGGCAAAGATGATCCA
>JBFYMQ010000064.1:0-11058 GCA_041304825.1 Thermoplasmatales archaeon | reverse complement strand
CATTGTTCTTATATGGGCGTTCTTGGTAATGATCACATCAAGAATAACGCATATATCAAAGCAGGTTAATTAAAAAATTCCTCCACTTTTTCTTTTTAATTATTCCTATATTATTGTTAGACAATAACTCTAAGCGATAATCAGATTAGTTTTTTTTCTCCTTAACTAATTTACGTAAATAATTATTAATAGCGGATAGTAAATCCATAGTAACTTACGAGTCCCCCTATCTGTATAAGAAATAGAGGTTTTTCCTCTGAATAAAACGAGGATAAAAGAAGCGAAAATCATGGAAGACAACGGTCCTCAGCTAAGCATATTACGGAGAATTTCAACAAAGATAATAGGCCGCCCTCGCAATATCAACGACCCTTCGATTTTTCATAAATTATCCTTAATAGCGTTACTTTCATGGATTGGACTTGGGGCCGATGGTTTATCTTCTTCCTCATATGGTCCGGAAGAAGCATTTAAAGCAATCGCAGGACACACCTATCTTGCTATTTTTCTAGCGGTTGCAACCGCTGTCACCGTTTTTATTTTATCATATACATACTCAAAAATTATTGAAAAATTTCCACATGGTGGTGGAGGATACATTGTAGCCACACATACAATTGGAAAAAGTGCTGGAGTTGTTTCCGGATCCGCGTTGCTTATCGATTATATCCTGACGATTACCGTCTCAATCGCTGCATGCGGAGACGCTATCTTTAGCTTTTTACCCTTAGAATACCATCAATATAGTCTCGTATTCAAAATTGCTCTTATTTTTATTTTAATTCTTTTAAATCTTCGAGGAGTAAAAGAATCAGTTACTTTCCTTGCTCCAATCTTTCTTCTTTTTATCGTTACACATGTCTTACTTCTCGGATATGGACTTATTAGTCAAGCATCGGCAATCGGTTCACATGTGAATCAATTTTCAACGGGATTGAACGGGGATTTGCAAACGATAGGCATTATCGGCATTCTTGCTATTTTCCTACGAGCTTTTTCCTTAGGAGGGGGAACCTATACTGGAATCGAAGCAGTCTCCAATGGTCTTCCAGTGATGCGAGAACCGAAAGTAAAAACTGGTAAGCGCACTATGATGTATATGGCAATATCACTTTCTCTTGTTGCTGGTGCTCTCTTTTTCTGTTATTTTTTCCTTAATATTCAACCTGTTCAAGGTCAAACATTAAATGCGGTCCTTGCAACAAGTCTTTTTGGCGGATGGCCTGGAGGAATATTACTAGCAGCCGTTATTATCTTCTCTGAAGGATTGCTATTATTTGTGGCTGCACAAACCGGATTTATTGATGGACCACGAGTCATGGCGAATATGGCAGTCGATTCATGGTTTCCAAAAAAATTCGCTGCGTTATCAGAACGACTAACGATGAGAAACGGTGTGCTTGTCATGGGATTAGCTGGGTTATTATTGATGATTGGAACCAATGGCTCAATATCTTTTCTGGTCACAATGTACGCTATTAATGTATTTCTGACATTTTCCCTTTCGCAAATAGGGATGGCTAAATTTTCTATAAAAAATAGAAAAAAGAAGGAGCATTGGATACGATATCTGTTTATCTTCGTTATCGGTTTTATTCTCTGTTTTGCCATCTTGATTGTGACCATCTACGAAAAACTCGGGGAAGGTGGCTGGTTTACGTTGATTATTACGTTAGCGGTCATCATTATTTGTTATTTAATCCGTAGTCATTATCATAAGATTAAAAAAGCTATGAAAAAATTCGATGAGGTTTTGCTCTTATCAAGCATCCATCTTGTCGGGCATCGAAATACAAAACCGGTAAATCCGAAGCATATGACCGCTGTCATTCTGGTCACCGGATACAGTGGTTATGGAGTCAACACATTTTTATCATTAATACGGAGTTTTCCTGGTTTGTATAAAAATATTATTTTTGTTTCAATTGCAGAAATTGATTCAGGGACCTTCAAAGGTGCTGAGGAAGTCGAAGCCCTCAAGACATCAGTACAAAGCTCGTTACTCAAATATGTTCAACTAGCTCAGAGACTTGGATTCTCTGCTGATTATCGTATGGATGTTGGGACCGATGTAGTAGAAACTGCAAGCCATCTTTGTGAATCCATCGCAGAGGAGTTTCCGAAAGTCATGTTTTTTACGGCCAAGCTTGTGTTCAGGCATGAAACCATTTTCCATAAAATTCTTCATAACGAAACCGCATTTTCAGTGCAGCGTCGATTGCAGTGGAAAGGTTTACCGGTGGTTATTTTGCCTGTGCGCATTGATATTTAAAAAATTTCTTAGAAAAATTTTGATTCATTTTTTTTTTAAAAAAGAGCAAAACCTTTTTAATCATCTAAGTGATATGAATTCTTAAAATGTAAAAAGGAGGAGAGATGGCAATGCCGGCAAAAAAAACCAAGAAAAAAACCGTCAAGAAAAAAACCGCCAAGAAGAAGAAATAAGAGTAGTGAATGCTAATTATTTTTTTTGTCTTTGACGCATAATTACTGTTTCTTCTTCAACTATTTTTTTTTTCATTATCTCAATTATTTTTGGTTTTGCTAGACACAGTCATACTCTCAGCTGATAAAAATTTGTAAATGTATTTACTAAGAAACTGTAAAGATTTTTTTTATTCCTGTGTCGCTGTATAAATTATCGTGCAAAGAGTTTCTACGGTATTTCTTTGACAGCGCGGTCTGTAGAAGACCGATCAATAAATATACTATTTACGTTGGAATTAAGATGACATTAGCAGGTTTAAAAAATTGACACTGACCAATGTTTTCTCCTTTGTACATAAGTTGAATCGTCCATCTGTCTCCTGCTTTAAATTTTCCAAGATTATTAAAAGATATCTGATCTGAAATTCCAAGGACGTTTGGATTATTATCTTTGTCGCTAAGGCTTGCTCCAAGCAGAGATGTTTGGTTTGACCCGCTTGTCTCGTTTATAGCTGCAATAGAACACATAGTCTGGTCCAATGGTCCATTGATAATTCCGATAATTATGATGGAAACATTAGATTGTCTCATACGTACTATAGGTGTGTCATAAGGACCTTTTGGGTTTTTAAAATTGCATTGGCCAATGATATAGCCTCCATAGAACAGTTGTATATCCCATAGTTCTCCAACGGGGAAATCTGAGATGTTTTGAAACGTAATGATGTCTCCGGGTCCCAAAAATGTTGGGTTACCGTCACCTTCGTTTATAATTGGTTTGAGTGCAGAGGTTTGATTTTCTGTATTATTTCTATTGATTACAATAGCATGTACCTCAGATTGGACTATACGACTATTTTTTGCTTCAGTGATTTCTATATAAAATAGATTCTGAATCATACTGATATTGGCTTTTTCTATTGGTTGAATGACGATAATTGTTGTTGTCGCGGTCACGGTTGTGGAAGTTTTTGCTGTAAGGGTATATGTTGTTGTGTTCGTTGGGGTGATGCTCATATTTCCCGAAAATGCGACTGTTCCGATTCCGTTATCAATGGTTATCGAAGTAGCATCTGTAACATTCCAATGCAGATAAGCGGTTTTTCCCAATTCGATTTCATTTGGTATGACTTCAAAAATAGATATGGTAGGGTTTTTTTGTTCATTGCATCCACTCAGTGCAATTGTGATAAGAAGAATAATTGTTCCAATGGTTACTACTATTTTTTTCATTTTTCTAAAACCTCCAAAATTTATTCTCATAACAACTTCTCCTATAATAATATAACGAAGAATGAAAAAATTGAAATCTTGGAAAATTACGTTCGATATTTTTTTTAGGGAACTCTTTCTCAAGTTGATATAGATTCATGTTCATCGAGCATAATAAAAGACTTATAAATGAATATCTATTTGTATATATAAATAAACGCGTTGCAAAAAAATAACTTATCGATTTATCTTCCTATAAAAAGGGTTTTTAAAAAATCCTGAATGAGGTAATACTTTGATCGAAATCTGCAATATACGTATCATATGTTGTTACCAAAGAAGTATCGATCAAAGAAAATATTCTATTGTTTTTTTCAAAAAGGATTTGTTTATGCTGAAGCATATAGGGTTGCTGACCTTCATAATACACAAGTTCGTTGGCAGAACGACCATTGATTGTTCTCTGATCGTTTGAAGTCAGTGTAAAATTTTTAAAAAATGACTCTCAATAACGTTCTATTCACTGCTGACTCAGACTGCCTAACGTCTCGTTCGACGTGATTGGTTCTTTTACAGCGAGATTGATTTGATACACGTTTTCATCTGGATAAAAAAAATTCCACCGGATCTATGGTATTTTCATTGATTATCCAATCAACAGATTGTATAATATCAAATCCATAGTTTTGATTTATGTAACGGGAATCACCTTCATTCTCTTGCGTACAACCACTAAAAATAATCATGAATAGAACGAATATGAGTCCAGATGCCACCACGTGTTTTTTCTTTTACATTGTGATTCAACCGGTGAAGTATCACGTTTTGGCTATGTCATAGATAATAAAAATAAAGAAAAAGAGATGGATCAACTACCCTCTAAGAAGTCGCAGGATCGGGAACAGGTGTGGGAACATCTCAAAGAGATGACTAATGAATGTCTGGAAAGAGAATCGATATTCAAACGGCATCGCAATGTCCATCGTGCCCCAGTCACTTTCATCACCTGCGGTATCTTTTGCTTTGATTTGAATAGTGTATGTTCCTTGTTCGCTCCAACTATGGGTCGTGCTTGCTTGCGCCCCAGAATTAAAAGGACCAATCCACTCACTAGTTGTGCCATCTCCCCAGTCAATATAGTAATAAACTGTGTCTCCGTTTGCATCTATCGTTTGCATTTTAAAAAGATATGATTTTCCCGGTGCTCCCGTCGCAGGGCCATTGATTGTTGGTGTGTCTGGTGCATCATTCAGAACAATTGTTATCGTTTGAGGTTCTGACCAGTCACTTGTCGCACCGTTGATGTCTTTCGCTTTTACTGTGACATCATACTCTCCAATGGCAGACCAAGAATGAGAATCAGAAATCGTGAGTCCTGACGAATATGGCCCAAGCCATGTGCTCGATGTTCCATCGCCCCAGTTGAACATATAATAAATCTGATCGTTGTTCGGATCGGTACTCATACTTGAAAACATGTATTGTCTGTTAATTGTCCCATGAATGGGGCCATTTGGTTTGGATGGTGTGGATGGTGGATCACTTGTGGTAACAGGACCCATCGTAAGATCAGGATTGCCAAACAGTGATCCCCATTCGAACATCTCCATATAGGTACCGGCAGTCCACAGGTCGTTGACATACATCTGTCGCAAGGACCATTGATGTGCTTGTCCTTGTGTGTAATTCCCTGAGGTACAACACGTAGTGAAGAAGTAATCAAGAGACTGACTTGACCCATCCATTGGATCATTCCAACCCGGCATTCCATACGCGACTTTATTGGACCCAAGGAAACCAATAGCGCCCTGTTTCAGCATCGCCTGACCGATGTTCAGATAATCTGTATCTGAGTTGCTGCAGGAGTCTGCAAAGATAATTGATGGGAATTCGTCATTTAAAGAAAGACACGTGGATTCATCAACAAAAGGTTGCGAGGGATAATATTCATACGTTGCCTCAGGTGATCCATGCCCTGCCCAATCAACAAACGCGTAACTTCCGGTGGACCAAACCGATAAGACATTATTGTAGGTCAGATCATAATCGCAGGGATAGGGTGATTGTATATCCTCATACATACGGGTCATTGTCCAATCCGTCATCCATGGCTGATCGACTTTCGCTTCCATGAGTACTGCGTTATCTGTATCAGACCAGAAAAACGCACCAAGGAGCAAGATGTTTTTCTTAAAGGAATCATCGGTGTTCTGTTCGTAAGCAGCGGATTTTTCACAGATACTCTGGACCGTATCAGGGTCACTCCATGGGATACGACCTACGTTTATTTCAGTCTCAAAATCGATAGGATCAGAATTTTCTCCATACTGATGATCTCCATCGGTATCCCAGGATTCAGAATCGGGCAGAGAAAGCTCAGCATAGTAATAATCGGTTTCAGGGTCTTGCCACGTGGTTCGCATGGGAACGTCATCGACATCACCGATAAGACAGACATCCAGAATGCCCCAATCTTCTGAGGCGAATTTATCCCTGAGAAAAGCTCTCATTTTTGCTGAAAGGTCCCATCCTTCATAATAACTAGCAATCCATTCCGTTGTAACCACATTGACGCTATGTCCTTTCGCGCTTTCCCAGTCTGCAAGTGGTGTCACCGATGAGATCAATTCATTAGTCGTAATGATGACATAGTCATATTGTTCCCTATTCGCTGGTTTTTCTTGGTACCAGTTCTTTGCTTGATCATAGTTTAAGATGATTTCTTTTGCAGTCTGTTCAGCTCTCGGCAGGTTGTCAATCATGATCTCCTCTGTAGAAAAACCCTTCGGAAATGTGTAGGAGACAATCACGGTGATATCTGGATGATGGAGTATTTTACCAGAGAGCGGGTAATAAATAATCGGGGTAATCCTCACATCAACAAGGTTATATTTACGGTATCCACCAGTGCCGACTACCTCTCCGATTGATTGCGGGTATGGATTGTCTTGTCCATACACTGATTTATAGTTCTGTTCATATTGTTGCTGCTCACGTGCACTTATAGCGGAATTCTCAGGACCAATCACGCGTGGTAGGGTATTTGGTGCTATCTTAAATTCTCCAGATAGAACAATGCTGTCTTTTGATTCAAACGTGACATCTTGGACTATTGCGCCTGGTGGAATGGCAATTGAGAATATCTTCGAAGGAAGGCTCGGTTTTCCAGGGATGAGTAAACGACCGAAATTATCCATTCTTATTTCATAGCCTTGTTTTTCTTCAACAAACTGATAAGATCCTATCGGAATCGTAACAGTAATTGTCCCAGAATCTGTATTTAAAACTTTTTTGTCTTGCAGTAAGTTCGTTGCACTTACCAGTGCACCACTTATCATTAGCATACTTACAAAAATACCTATTATTTTCTTTATCATAAATTACTACCTCGTCCGATAATAATGAAAGTAATACAGGGGGAAGTAGTATTTAAAACTTCATATAAATTTGAAATGATTGACAACAAAATACAATTTAAAAAAAATAAAAAGGAGATGGGGTTAACTACCCCATGAGATGTCGTAGGATCGGGAATATATGTGGGAACATCTCGAAGAGGTGCTGTAGGAATGTCTGGAACGAGAATCGATACTCAAATGGCATCGCGATCTCCATAGTGCCCCAGTCACTTTCATCACCTGCGGTATCCTTTGCTTTGACTTTGACTGTATATGTTCCTTGTTCGCTCCAACTATGGGTCGTTGTTGCTTCTGATCCGGAAATAAACGGACCGATCCACTCAGTTGTGGTGCCGTCTCCCCAGTCAAGGTAGTAATACACATCGTCTTCATTAGCATCAGTTGTTTGCATCTTGAACAGGTACGATTTCCCTGGTGCTCCCGTCGCTGGGCCGTTGATTGTTGGGGTGTCTGGTGCATCATTTAAGGTAATTGTCATCGTATGTGGCTGTGACCAGGAACTTGTCGCACCGTTACTATCTTTTGCTTTTACTACTACATCATAAGATCCAATGTCAGTCCAAGAATGCGAAGCAGTAACTGTTGATCCTGATGCATATGGTCCAAGCCACTCACTTGAAGTGCCATCATCCCAATTAAACATGAAGTAGATTTGGTCCCCATCTGGATCTGAGGTGCTGCTAGAAAAGACATAGTCAACGTTTCGTACACCATGTATCGGCCCAGAAGGTGATGTAGGTGTGTCTGGTGGGTTACTGGTCGATACCGTACCCATACTGAGATCAGGATTTCCCCAGAGTGCGCCCCATTCGAACATCTCATAATAGGCATAATACCATAATCCGTTGGTGTACATCTCTCGTAAAGACCATTGATGTGCTGCGCCTTGGGTGTATTCTCCAGAAGTCACGCATGTCGTGAAGAAACAGTCTAGTGATTGACTCGATCCATCATAGGGGTCATTCCAGGCGTGCATCCCATAGGCAACCTTTGTTGCACCAAGGAAACCAACGCCACCCCGCTTTAGCATCGCCTGACCGATATTCAGATCATCGGTATCTGAGTTGCTACAGGCATCAGCAAAGATAATAGCCGGGTACTCATCATTTAAACTAAGACACGTATCCTCATCAACGAACGGCTGAGAGGGGTACATTTCATAACAAGCATCAGGTGATCCATGTCCAGCCCAATCGACGAATGCAAAGGTCCCTGAAGACCAGACGGACTCAACATTATTATATGATAAATCATAATCGCAGGGATACGATGACTGAGCATCCTCATACAAACGGGTCTTCGTCCAGTCAGACATCCACGGATAGTGCGCTGGGTTCGTCTTATACTCCATAAGGACTGCGTTATCCGTATCGGACCAGAAATACGCACCAAGAAGGAGGATGTTTTTCTTAAATGAATCATCATTGTTCTGTTCATAGGCTACTGATTTTTCACAGATGCTCTGGACCGTATCAGGGTCACTCCATGGGATACGTCCAACATTGATTTCTGCTTGAAAATCTATAGAATCAGAATCCTCTCCATATTGATGATTTCCATTGTCATCCCATGATTGACTATCCGGAAGCGATAACTCAGCGTAGTAGTAATCTGTTTCAGGTTCTCCATATCCGACATCTTGAGCGGTTCGGCGCATCGGAACATCATCATACCCGCCTATGAGACAGACATCCATGATACCCCAGGCATCAGATGGATATTTTTCAAGTAAAAATGCTCTCATTTTCGCAGCAAGGTCATATCCCTCATAATTGGCACTAATCCATGTGGTGGTGACGACGTTTACATTTCGTCCTTTTGCGCTTTCCCAGTCTGCCAGCGCAGAGACCGATGAAGTCAACGAGTCAAGAGTGATGATCACATAGTCATACTGGTCTCTTCCCCCGGGGGCATTCGGATACCAGTTCTGTGTTTGGTCATAGTTCAGAATTATTTCTTTTGCAGTCTGTTCCGCACTCGGAATGTTATCGATCATGATATCCTTTGAGGAAAATCCCTTTGGGAAGGTATACTGTATAGTCACTGTAATATCTGGATGATAGAGTAATTTACCAGACAAAGGATAGTAAATAATGGGCATTACTCTGACATCTACTAGGTTATATTTTCGATATCCACCGGTCCCCATAACTTCTCCTATTGATTGCGGGTAAGGGTTGTCCTGTCCATACACTGATTTATAATTCTGTTCGTACAGTTGCTGATCACGTGCATTCGTAGCAGAATTCTCAGGACCGATCACACGTGGTAAAGCGCATGGCTCTATCTTATGTTTTCCAGGGATGACGTAGCTGTTTTTTGCTTCAAAGGTTACCTCTTGGACTATTGCGCCTGGTGGAATAGCAATGGAGAATATCTTCGAAGGAAGGCTCGGTTTTCCAGGGATGAGTAAACGACCGAAATTATCCATTCTTACTTCAATGCCTTGCTTTTCTTCAACAAACTGATAAGATCCTATCGGAATCGTAACAGTAACTGTCCCGGAACCTGTAATAAAATTTCTTTTGTCTTCTAGTAAGTTCGTGGCACTTACCAGTGCACCACTTATCATTAGCATACTTACAAAAATACCTATTATTTTCTTCATCATAAATTACTACCTCGTCCGATAATAATGAAAGTAATACAGGGGGAAGTAGTATTTAAAACTTCATATAAATTATAAATAAATGGCAACAAAACACAATCAAAAAAAGAAAGATGATTTATCTTCATGAGATCATCGACCACACCAAAATAATTTATAAATCAATAAGGATTCAAGTAGAATTTTTCAGGACGTATTTCTTTTCATAGGAATTATTGCTCTCAACCTTTTGTTTCTTTGCTTTTCATAAAGCAAATAAAATTTTAAACGGAGTGAAAAACTTTTTCTTAAATATGTTTAAATACAGCTAAGGTATAAACAAATACAATACGGGGGGCTCATATGAGGAAGAAGAACAATATCTATGTAAAAATAATGGTAAGCCTACTGTTTTTTATATTCATGGCTACCTCGGCTGCTCAAATTTTAATCGATATCAACACAGACAACAAATACTATTCTTTAGGGGACGAAGATGGAGGTGGTTTATTTTCGACAATGACCTGGGAAGATCTTTTCGATGATGGAACAAAAATAGACACAAACCCGCCAGGTTCAGGACAATCAGATAATTATCTGGTTTCGAATAGTCAAGTTACCATGACGAACACCTATCCAGCATGGACCGATCCTGCATGGACCAAAATGAAACCAATTATAATTACCAATACTGCGGGTCAAATACTCACGAACAGTATCATTTATTTCGTCATCACTCATGAACCTGGGATGCAGTCCGAGTACCAAGATATACGTTTCAAACATCAAAACAACCCTGCCACCTGGTTGAATTATTGGATAGAGCGATATAACACCACAACAGCTCATGTGTGGGTAAAGGTACCTACAGTACCTCTAGGAACCAGTTCGATGTATCTCTTCTATGGGAATCCCTCAGCAACCAGTCAAAGTAGTTATCCAAGTGTTTTTAGCTGGTCAGCTTTTTGGACCGATGATGAAAAAACCACCAATCATGCAAATAATGAAGGGACATGGGATCCTGATGTCGCGTATGGTAATAACGAGTTCCTTGATGCTTGGGAAGAAGGTCAACCCTATTATCTACCATACACCTTGGGGTTCAAACAAGAAATCAGAGCCTCAATCTATGATATAAATGGAAACAAGTTAGTGAATGACAAACAAGTCTTCAATGATGGAACCACATATTATAGGAATGAGAATCCATCGATTGACTATGGAGGTGGAACATATTTTGTTGCCTGGGAGCATTATGATCCCGTGATCGGAAACCCAAGTATAACCACTGAGGATATTAAGGCAAGAACCATCGTGAGAAATGGCGATCAATTGCAACTCGGTTCAGTCATTGATGTCTGTAGTGCAACGAATTGCCAAGCAGATGCAAACGTTCAATATGATTCAATAAAC
>JBFYMQ010000063.1:0-11276 GCA_041304825.1 Thermoplasmatales archaeon | reverse complement strand
CATGAATGCGGTTTGAACGATTGTTAATAAATATCCCTTGCTCGCCCAACCCTGCTGAGCATTCAATAGGCATAATATAACAATATGTATTCGTGATACGAACATCAGGAGAGCACGTCTATGAAGATAATGATTACCGGGATAACAGGTTTTCTTGGCACACACCTAGCTGAACAACTTTTAAAAACAAATAAATACGAACTTCTTGGAACGTATAGGGATGCGAAGAAAGCAATAGTGTTTGAGCAACAAGGCATCGAAATGAGGAAAGCAGACCTGCTCAAACCGGACTCTCTTAAAGATATTACAAAGGATATGGATGTGGTTGTTCATCTTGCAGGACTCATGCGGTTCCATGATCCCTTCGAGGTGTTATATGATAATAATGTGAAGGCGACACAGGTCATTGCAGAAGATGCACTTCTCCATGGGATACAGCATTTCATCTACGGCAGTTCAACAGAAGCCATAGGTGCAGTCGCCAACATCCCAGGCGACGAAACAAGCCCGTATCATCCAACATATGACTATGGAAAAACCAAGCAGATCGCAGAGCTCTGGCTCACAGAAAAACAACAATCGACCAATCTTCCGCTGACCATCCTCAGGCCCACAGGCATCTATGGACCTGGTGATGTATACGTCACCCTGTCCACTGTGAGAGCGGTGGCAAACAAAAAATTGAGATTCTTACCTGGAAAAGGAGACGGGCTTATCCACTTCACTTATGTCGATGACATCACACAAGGAATCAAAAAAACAATAGAAAAACCAAAGCAATCCATCGGGGAAACATTTATCCTAGCAAGCGATGCATCTATCACATACAAGGAGATGTTTACGATCGTAGCACATTTGTTAGACGTCCCACCTCCTTCCCGCTCCATCCCCATGAACCTCGCAAAAGCATACCTCTCGATTGTCCAATGGAATAATAAAAGAAAAGGGATCGATGATTTTGTCATGCATACGTCACTTATCGATACCATGAGGGCGAATCGAGCATATAGTAATACAAAGGCAAAGGAGATTCTTGGATATTCACCACAATTTACGTATCAAGACGGAATGAAAAAAACAATCGATTGGTACAAAGAAAAAAAACTCCTCTGAATGAACGAGGACAGAAGCATCTTTAAAAAAAAGAAAAAAAGAAGGGATAAGGGAGGTTCAATTTTTATTGTAAGCTAGTAAAGATAAAAAATTGAATCCCTTCTTTTGTAAGTGATGCATCACCAGCGGTGGCAGAAATCTGGATTCTCCCAAGGCCAAAGAACATCCCTGTCGATACGGTCTCTGTGGTGCCGCTCGCAAGGTGATCAATGGTTCCAGTGAATGTTTTACTAATACGACCAAACAAACCACCTTGGATTTCAATAACCCAACTCACCTGCTCTGCATCAGTGGTTCCTGGATTGGATATCACTGCTGATATTCCAAGTCCCCCGCCGATAGTGGTAATCTCTAGTGGTACTTTTTCTTGTTTTGTTGTAAACATCCAGAGAGGACCCTCGGTCGAGGCGCCATAGATGTCATTTGCTTTGACCTTCCAGTAATACGTGGTGTTTTCGATAAGTACTCCTGGGTTATACAATGGATCAGCAAGATTGTCTGCAACAAGTGGTGGTGTTGAGGTTGTGCCAAAATAGATATCGTAGGTCATTGGATTCCCGTCAGGGTCAGAGCAGGTCCAGCTAAGATTTACCTGCGCATCAACATCAACGCTGCCGTCCTCAGGGTTTGGGTTCTGTGGTTCTTCGGGTGCTTGGTTTGTACCTTGAATTTTTATGACTAAAACATCAACGGTTTCTTCCATATACACCCCTGTGGATCCCGTAACGATGTATCCCTGGTCAGATGTTTCTATCCCATAATACCCATAATCTTCTGTTCCAGCATTATCAAATATATGGTTCCATTCCTCGTTTCCTGATGAATCGGTCTTAATGACATACACCTCGGGGTCATAGTTGAGAGTGTCAGTAGAATATCCTGTAATAAAATAGCCTCCATCAAAGGTCTGCTGGACACAATATCCTTCATCATAATCAGTTCCGCCGAAACAGTTACTCCATTCCTCATTTCCTGCGGAATCAGTTTTTATTAAATAGATGTCGGTAGTCCATTCCTGAGTCCCGAACCACCCAGAAAGAACGTATCCTCCGTCGAGTGTCTGCTGAACGCAGTAGGCACCGTCCCATTCAGTACCCCCGAATGTCTGGTGCCATTCTTCGTTTCCAGATGAATCAGTCTTTGCTACGTAGACGTCGCCGCTTGAGCTATAGGAACTTGTCTCACCAGCAATGATATATCCGCCATCAGCGGTCTGCTGAATGCAATACCCTGCATCAGAATCAGTTCCTCCTAAGGTTTGAATCCACTGTTGATTTCCAGAGGAATCTAATTTTATTACTAAAGCATCACCTGATACAGCACCGTATGAGTTCGTGATTCCTGTGATGATGTATCCACCATCGGAGGTCTGCTGGACACTTTGACCAATATCATACGAATCCGGATCTCCAAAGGTCTTTGACCATATGATGTTTCCAAGATCATCTGTTTTTTGTACGATTATATCATACATATACGTGATACCTTGGTATCCTGCGATGATATATCCTCCATCGGAGGTCTGCTGAATGCTTTTGCAAACATGTTCTCCGTTGTACGGCCCGTAGACTTGGTTCCACACTTCATTGCCAGACGCGTCTATCTTGAGCAAATAGAAATAGCTAAACCAGAGCGACCAGGCATTTCTCCCATATGTTCCAGATATGATATATCCTCCGTCAGATGTTTGTTGTATACAGTTGCCCCAATCAATCATATCTCCTCCATATGTTTTTGACCATTCGATTGGTGGTTGGTACGGAGTTGCCTCTGTATTTTGTATTTCGGTTCCTGTTACTATAGTGATAGTAACGCACAACACCAGCATACAAGCAATGATGCTTATTTTTTTCCTATTTTTCATATTATCATCCTTTTCCAACCCTGTAATTCTCATTCTTGTTTATAAATAGTCTGAAAATGTTCGGAAAAAACCAAACAAAATGGCAGAAAAATTCATTATCGTTCAAAAAATTTATTTTTTTTCTTTTTCATTCACGAGGATTCACTGCGGGGTAATCCTTTTTTATAAAAATAAACTTCATCCTTTGCTCTTCATCTGATCTTCTTCAATGTACTGATGAGTAAATAATCCAACAGTTTTGCTAGTCTCTTATATATTATAGGTCACCCAGACATCAGATGCTTTACACAAGGCAAAAAACCGTTGCGGTGTATTTTGAAAGAGGAAGGATTTTTCCCCTCGGAAAAAGAGACCTTTAGCCCCTTGCAATTGTACGACCATGTTTTCTTGACCGAAATAAAAACCGATTTTCGAAGGAAGGATAAGTGTAGTAATTTTTTCATCCTCTCCGCCATTCGCTTGGATGATTATTTCTCTGTTGAGGATAAACTTAAAACCGAATAACCAGAGCACCGGTGTTTTTACCGTATCGCATTTTCCAATGATGATGACAAAGCTGTCAGTAAAATGATCCGTGGTAGTAGTCGCCTGCGCAACAGTCCTATTTACCAAAATAGTGTTGCTCGTATCATTGAATGTTTTTTGGTACCCCACAACCGTTGTGGCTGCAAGCATCATCAGCATACAAACAAGCAAAAAAACTATTGTTTTCTTCATCATATCTTCCTCCTTATGCATTGCTAATGCATACCATGTATAAATATTTTACTTACAATAGTGGTAAAAAGACCATTAATTAGAACTATAGATACTAAAAGAAAATCCTAAAAAATACGTTTTTTCGTTATACGGACGTAGCATCAGACCAGTAAACCCCCAGAACGCCCCCGTCGTATTGAGTGTCTCATGGACCAGGCCTTTCAGACCAATGGAACGAAACGCCACATCGTAGCCTTCAAAGACAACAAAGTTGAACCAGCGCAACGGATTTATCATCCACAGAAACAGCCCAAGCTCCGCCAACTGGTCCGCCAGCTCCACCTGTCCAAAGAGGGAGAGTATCAAAGCAGGAATTAACCCTAGTACAAGCAAGAGTCCAAATGGGATGATAACCGGATCTGGAGAATACCCCGGGATTTTCGTCGCAACCGCGAACAACGCGCAAAACGAATTCTTTAAGGTTGGAGCGAGAACCTCAGAGTGTTTTTCGCTCCATCTGTTCAAAAAAGATTTTTCATTCTTCAAAAACGTCTTGGACTGCTGAACTTGTCCCCGTACCACCATTTGAGCTTGAGAAACGCTCATCCCCTGCGGCAACAATCCATAGGTGCTAATCTCTGCGACCGCCTCCTTCAATAACACAGCAGCCTCATCCTGAGACCATGTCCTGTTCATTCGTTCCATCACATCATCAAGGTATCCTATCAGCATCTGATATTGCGGTCTTGGAAGACAAACCGTATACGGATGGGACCCCTTGATACCACAGACTTGAATGGTCACCTCACACAAATCCTGTTCAGATGAAGCACTCACGATACAACCAAGAAGACCCGGACTGATGGCAACCCCAATACAAAAAAGAATAGCTGCAACAGCTCCACCTTTCCGTGACCGGCGTGTACCACCCAACCTTTTCCTTCCCTAGTAGACCGAATGGATACAATATATTTATTACTTTTCAATAAAAATATAACACGGACCTGACAAAAAAACACTTCGATTGATGCCCCATCGTCAGAACACGGTCCTTTTTTTTAACAGAAATCTATTTAAAAGAATAAACGAATTTCAAAACGCACAAAGGACGAAGAACGAAGGTTTCAAAGAAAGTCTTTGAAACAATTTGTTTGTACTCTTTTGTAACAAAACTCCGAAACACATAAGGAGGAAAAACTCTCATGAAAGGAACAATAAAATGGTATAATACACGAAAAGGCTATGGATTCATCGTAGGCGAAGATGGAAAAGATATCTTTCTTCACCGATCATCCGTACCAGCTGAAATGCGCCTGAACGAAGGCGATAAAATAGAATATGAAGTAGAAGACAGCGACAGAGGCCCAAAAGCAGTCAACATCAAAAAAGGATAAAACAGCGCACCTGCCCTTTTTTTTCATTATTTTCACGAACCTTTATCAAATATCCCCAAAAAATACTTCCTAAAATACCAGAAAAAAAAGTGTACCCTTTCCCTATTTATTTTTTCAGTACCTCTTTCTTTTTCAACAACTCAAAAAAATCCTTACCCCAAATACAATGGCTCTTTTGAACAAACAGAGATGAATCGAAGGAAAAATAAACAACAACAACGATTCCACCCCCATGAAAGCATTCATCACAGGCGGAGCAGGATTCATCGGAAGCCACCTCGTCGACACCCTCCTCAAAAACAACGATACCGTCACGGTGTACGACAACCTCAGCTCCGGAAACAAATCCTTCATCCAACATCACCTCAAACAAAAGAACTTCACCTTCATCCAAGCAGATTTACTCAACCTCAAACGACTACAAAAAGAACTCCAAGGTCATGACATAGTCTTCCACCTGGCAGCCAACCCACACGTACGACTCGGAGAAACACAAACAGACCTGGACCTCAACCAAGGCATCGTAGCGACCTACAACGTTCTTGAGGCGATGCGACAGAACAACATCAAGAAGATCGTTTTTTCCTCAAGCTCCGTCGTCTATGGGGAAACTTCTGAACCTTCGCTGCCAGAGACCTACGGACCGACCCTTCCTATCTCAATGTACGGAGCAGGGAAACTCGGGGCGGAAGGGCTCATCAGCGCGTTTTGCGGCACCTTCGATTTCCAAACCTGGATGTATCGATTCGCAAACGTCGTCGGCGCACGAGGCACCCACGGGGTGATCGTCGACTTCATCGAAAAACTCAGAAAAAACCCCCAAGAGCTGGAGATCCTCGGCGACGGCAGACAATGCAAACCCTACCTCTACGTCAGTGATTGCGTCGATGGCATCCTTTTCGGGTATACCCATTCAAATCAAAAAATGAACCTTTTCAACCTCAGCTGCGACACTACCACCACCGTCAGCCGCATCGCAGAAATGGTCACACAGGAAATGGGACTTTCGAATGTATCATTCAAGTACACCGGAGGAATACGCGGCTGGAAAGGAGACGTCCCCCGGTTCGAACTTAATGCAGCAAAGATGAACACACTCGGCTGGAAAGCAACCCTGACCTCAGATGAGGCGGTCAGAAAAGCAATCGGAGACGTGCTGCACGCCAACCTTTAAAAGAACAAAAAAGTTTTCCTTACGCAACTATGCGACTCTGCATTATCGGAACCGGATACGTCGGGCTGGTCACCGGAGCCTGTTTTGCCAAACTAGGACACAGCGTCATCTGTGTCGACATCGACCCGGAGAAAGTACAAAAGATCAACAAGGGCATCTCACCGATCTACGAACAAGGATTAGCCAACCTTCTTTTAACCTACAAGGAACGGATTACCGCGACAACAGACTATCAAGACGCGCTGAAAAACGCTGATATCACCTTCCTCTGCGTCGGAACCCCATCCCTCAAGGACGGATCCCTTGACGTCTCCTCCCTCACTGAAGCGACAAAACACATCGCAACGATCCTGAAGGACAAAAAAACCTGGCATCTCATCGTCATCAAAAGCACAGTTCTCCCAGGCACCACCCAGCAGATCGTCCTCCCCCTCCTCGAACAGCATTCAGACAAAAAAGCAGGCACCGACTTTGGACTAGCCATGAACCCAGAGTTCCTCAAAGAAGGAGTCGCAGTGCAGGACTTCCTTCAACCAGACCGCATCGTCATCGGCTCTTACGACGAACGAAGCAGAACCACCCTGAAAGAACTCTACAAGAACTTCACCTGCCCCATCGTAGAAACCACCCTGTCCGCAGCGGAGATGATCAAATACGCAAGCAACGCCTTCCTCGCCACAAAAATCAGCTTCATCAACGAAATAGGAAACCTCTGCAAAAAACTCAACATCGACACCTACGAAGTCGCCACCGGAATGGGGCTTGACAGCAGAATCGGCAGACCGTTCCTTGACTCAGGCATCGGCTGGGGCGGCTCCTGTTTCCCCAAAGATGTTGACGCACTCATCACCTGGGCAAAAGAAATCAAAGAACCAGCCAGGATCATTGAAAGCGTCAAAGAAGTCAACACCGACCAGCCACTCCGACTTGTTAGAATCCTTCAAAAACACATCCCAACACTCAAAGGTAAAACCATCGGCATCCTGGGTCTTGCCTTCAAACCAGACACCGATGACATCAGAGAAAGCCGGGCGATACCTATTGTCAAAGAACTCCTCAGAAACGAAGCAGTCATCAAAGCATATGACCCCCAGGCGATGGATAATTTCAAAACACTCTACCCCACCATAGAATATTGCAAAAAAGCAACAGACGTGCTTTCCTCAGATGCAATCCTCATTACTACTAAATGGAAAGAATTCACCGCCCTGGACTTCCAGGGGAAAATCGTCATCGATGGACGAAGGCTCGATTCGGCAAAAAAAGCAAAAACCTACGAAGGAGTATGTTGGTAACATGGCAATAAAAAAAGCAGTCATCCCCGCAGCAGGGCTCGGAACACGGTTTCTCCCAGTCACCAAATCCATGCCAAAAGAAATGCTGCCCATCATTGATACCCCAGCGATTCACTACGTCGTCAAAGAAGCAGTCGAAACAGGTCTTGACGACATCATCATCATCACCGGACGAGGGAAACGAGCGGTCGAAGACTACTTTGATGAATCCCCAGAAATGGAACTGTATCTCGCGAAACACAACAAAAACGATCTCCTTCAGACCATCCGGGAGATCTCCTCCATGGCCAACGTCCATTACATCAGACAGAAAGAACCAAAAGGATTACCCGATGCTATCCTGGCTGCAGAAAAACACATCGGTGATGAACCATTTGCTGTTCTCCTTGGAGATGATATCATCAGCTCCGAGACACCCTGTACCAAACAACTCCTTGATGTCTACACGAAATACCAGTCCTCTGTTCTCGCAGTCCAAGACGTCCCTCGGGAAAAAATCAGCAGATATGGCTCGGTCAAGGCAACACGCCTCTCTTCTTCTCAGGAACTCTATCAGGTGAACCATATCGTGGAAAAACCAAGAATCGAAGACGCGCCCTCCACGCTTGCCTCAATCGGACGATACGTCTTTACCCCTGAAATCTTCCAGGCGATGAAACAGACCAAACCTGGTGTGAATAACGAGCTGCAGATCGCTGACTCGATTAACATCCTGTGCCAGTCCCAGAAAGTCTACGCCTGTGCGTTCAAAGGAAAACGTTATGACATCGGTGATAAACTCGGGTATGTTCAGGCGATCATCGATTTCGCCCTGAAAAACGATGAACTCAAAGCAGGGATATCAGACTATCTCAAACACCATATAATCTAGGGCCCCTCTGAAGAGACCAAGGTCATCGATGAATGAATTTTTTGATATGATCTACAACATATTGTTGCTGTTTCTGTGTCAACTCAGGATACATCGGGATCGAGACGATCTCCGCAGCCAGCTGCTCAGAGACGGGGAACTGTCCTTTTCTAAAACCATAGGACGCATACGCAGGTTGCAGATGCAACGGGACTGGATAATGGATCCCGCACTCTATCCCCTGTTGTTTCAGATACGTAATCAGCGCATCACGCTGCTGCGCCCGGATGACGTACATGTAATACACATGTTTCGCACCCTTCGCCTCAAGGATCCTGCCGGCATTCGATGGTAGATTCTTATCATAGAAACGAGCATGCTCCCGACGCAGCTGCGTCCATTTTGAAAGATGCGACAGTTTGACGTCTAATATCGCAGCCTGCAGTGCATCCAGCCGATAGTTGTATCCTTCGATCTGATGCTCGTATTTCGTCGTCCGCCCATGGTTCATTAGCAACCGGAGCTTCTCTGCAAGCTCATCATAGTTCGTCAGTACCGCCCCGCCGTCACCATAGCATCCAAGGTTCTTAGCAGGGAAGAAGCTGAAACACGCGATATCCCCATAAAACCCAGGTTGATGTCCGTTCCACTCCGCAGCATGCGCCTGCGCGGCATCCTCAATGACAAACAAATCATGTGCCACTGCGACCTCCCGGATCCGCTGCATATCAGGCATCTGTCCATATAAATCCACTACGATGAGTGCCTTGGTCTTCCGAGTAATCGCTTTTTCTAACGCATCGATATTCAGCAGCGCCGTCTGCGCTGAGACATCAACGAATTTGATTTTCCCACCGACATAGGAGATGCATTCGGTCGTCGCAATAAACGTGTTAGGCACGGTGAGGACTTCATCGCCTTTTTTGACCCCTGCAGCCAATAACGCAAGATGCAATGCCGCGGTGCCATTCGCACAGCCGATCCCATGCTTCACCTGGCAGGACCTGGCGAAATCCTCCTCGAATTTTTTCACATATGGTCCCATGATAAACGAACTGCTCTCTAACACATCCTGAATAGCACTGTTAATCTCTTTTTTGATAGAATGATAGTTCGCCTTCAAATCCACCAGTGGAATATTCATCACAGACCACTCCTATAGAGACCGTAGCCTCCGCGCAGGGTTCCCCGCGTACACCCCAGATTCCTTGATATCTTTCGTCACTACCGAACCAGCGCCAATCACCACATTATCTGTAATCGTCACCGGCAGAATCGTCGCATTCGTCCCAATCGACACATAACTACCAACCTTCGTCGACCGCCACAGCGACCGATCACCACCAGCTGGTTTGCCTAAAGCGAAGAGATCGTTGACAAACTTCACCCCATGGGAGATGAAACAGAAATCACCAATCGACACCAGCTCACAGATGAACGCATGTGACTGCACCCGGCAGTTCTTCCCTATCTTGACGTTCTGCTGGATCTCCACAAACGGGCCAATGAAACAATCATCACCGATCTCACATTCGTAGAGATTCACCGGTTCTACGACCGTGACGTTCTCCCCGAATGTCACATCCTTTATCTGCACTTTTTTAATCGTCGGTTTATTCTTCATACGCACACCTTCAGAAACACTATCTTCTCACGGCAGACTTGTAGATTTTCTCGATGATCTGCACGGTCTTCAACCCGTCTAACAGATCCGTCGCAATACTGCCTCCATGGACCAGCACATCAATCACATTCTCATAGACCTTATCATGATTTGACATAGAACCGGTGTTCTTCCCATACACATTCGGGGGATTCCCTGGCACAAGACCCGTGATCTCATAGCCTGCGATCGACTGATACTCCAAAAGGTTCAGATACTGACCACCGATTTTCACGGTGCCTTTCTCCGCAAACAAGGTAATCGAACCTTCCATGTTCTTCCCATAGGAATTTATCGTAAAATGAATCGTCCCAAGCGCACCATTCGAAAACCGCAACACGACCACACCCGTGTCCTCAAACTCCACGACCCCCTCATGCAGATAATTCTTGGTATACGCTCGGATCTCCTCGACATCACCAACGAACCAATACAACAGATCAATGAAATGGCTATACTGAGTAAAAAGCGTGCCTCCATCCATCGCAAGCTTCCCCCGCCAATCAGAACTCAGATAGTACTCACGGTTCCGGTTCCAGAAACAATTCACCTGCACACTAAAGATCGTCCCAAGCTTCCCTTCATCAATAATCTTTTTTACAGCTTTTACTGGAGGGTTGAACCGATTCTGTTTGACGATGAACAACCGCCGGTTCGTCTCCTCAGCGGTATGAATCATCCGCTCGCAATCATGAACAGTGATGGCCATCGGCTTTTCGCATAGTACGTTACAACCAGCCTTCAATGCTTTGATGCTGTGCTCTGCATGCAAGCCATTTGGTGTACAAATCGCGATTAAATCAAGGTTTTCCTCACGGGTCAGCAACTCATCCAGGGAAAAATACGCTGTACAATGATATTGTTCAGCGATAGCCTTCGCCCGGTCCTGTTTAATATCACACACTGCCACTAAGGTACCAAGACTGCTCGCATGTTTCGCATGCTGAGAGCCAATATGGCCAACACCGACAACCGCAATACGTAACTTTCTCATGTCCGTCTCTCTTATCCCACGAGAAAAAACCTCGGGTCACTACCGATATTTCCTCTCCCCTATTTAAGAATAACAGACAGGTTTTCTCACAATTTACTATACAGGATTCCTCGGAGAAAACCAGCGCCATACCCTACGTGGATCAACAAATAAAACAACACGCTGCTGAAAACGACGCTAGGCTTTCGTGTAATCTGCAGGGTGCTGACCATCGACATCAGCACATAGGC
>JBFYMQ010000062.1:0-11567 GCA_041304825.1 Thermoplasmatales archaeon | reverse complement strand
CAATTGAGTCGTCGCACCATCAAGCCGAATTTCAACGAATCCGTCTTTCTCGGAGAGCATTGGTTGCGATGAAAAAAGAACCGGTGTCGATTCTGTTTTTAGGTTTATTGCTTGTTTCATTGAGACGTTCGTGCTGAACGCGGCTGCCCCTAGTCCACTAAGGACTAAAATACCTACTAATACAATCGGTATGAATTTCTTCATATTATTCCCCATTACTGTATTAGCATACCATGATATTTAAATTTAACTCTTCCAAAATAAGAAATTGCTAAAATCTATAATTATTTTTTTTTATTTCAAAAATATTCGTATTTTAGACACTTTTCCCCTGTGAACTTGATCAACTTTGTTGATGAAAACTAAATATGCATGTACAGGTCATCAAGATTCAATTTAAACATAACCTCTTCAAGGTCCTTGATATCAGAGGTATATCCCAATTTACTTAGGAATGAATGTGTCGTGAAAAAAATAATCCATTCTTCTGGGACACCATTCATGGTTTTATGAATCGCGCATTGATACAAGTGTTTACAAAAGATAATACCATCTTCGAATGTTAATTTCTCTTCTTCGATAACTCAGCCTCCCGATAACGTTTAATATGTTAGACAGAATCATGTATTTATTTAAAAATTTTTTTATAATTTAAATCATAAAATTTTATTTAACCATTGCACTTTCATCGTATATAACAAGCTACTTCAACCGAGATCAGTCAGATTTATTCGGACGTAATAAGCTTGAGAACAGTATGGAAATCGATTGGTAACCAAGAACGAAAAATGGAAGCGGGTCATCCCATGCGAACAAAGCATGTTCATTTCTCAAACTATACGCTGGTAATATTGAACGTAACTTGATCGTTCTATTCCTTATCTGTGCTCGCACCGATTGTATATCTTCAAAGAAATAGACCCATTTAACGGTATCATCTTGATTACGTACTGGATTCTTGGGAAGAGGTTTGTTAATCGCATCTAAATACGCAATATAGGGAAGATTACATTCATACCGGGATGGAAAGCTATTTTGCATCCACACACGAGGATTCACCTCAATGAACTTATAAAGCCCATCACGAGGATCGCGTTTAAACTCTGTATCAACAATCCCATAAAAACCTATCTTCTGAATCAATGACGTTGTCAGATGCTCAAGACTAGGCTCTTCTACACGCTGGATATAACACCCGTTTCCAAACCCAAGCGGCCATTCCCGAATCCGTTGATACATGAATATACCATGAGCTGTACCATGATGATCGTAATAGGCGTTGTATCCAAACATTGTGTCAGCCTGACCAGGGATTATTTCTTGAAGCATCACCTCATGGTTTTTCTCATAGACTTTTGTGTATAATGAAAGGAGCTGTTGTTGATTTGAAGCGATAAACAGCTTTGTGTGAAAATCAAACCGAAAATAGGTTGGATACACCGGTTTAATAATACAAGGATAAGAGATATCCTTGCTTGCTGCTTTGACCTCATTAACATCACACGGAAAAAAAGTCTTTGGATGAGGGATGTTCTGTTTTTCCAGGTATTGATAAAATAATTTTTTGTTAAGAAACAAATTTACTTTCTCATAAGAATCCATAGTGAAATGATAATACGATTCTAACTGACTACGATGTCGTAAAAGGGCGAGTGTTTCTGTGTCGCCGGTTGGGATCAATACTCCTTTTTCAGGAAGCTTTGCACCCAGATTCATGAAAAAATCAATATAGGCTTCTTCATCGCATTTTGGATGCGGGCAGACAATACCTTTTGTATATTTTGAGAAAAATGCGGCTTGATTCTTTTTCACATCAAGAACCACAGTAGGTACGCCATGCCGTCCAAGGTTTCGTACGGCACCAAGGTTAGAGGTAGGATAAATCCCCAGTACAAACGCAATAGGTTCATTGAACCGGGTAATATATTTTTCTTGTGATGGATTCATTTTTTCAAGGGATCCTTCCACCAATAGATAATGAATGGTATCAATTTGAGAAAACAAATACAAAACTGGAATTAAAATGTATTGTTTATTAAATGAAAAGTGGAAGTGAACTTCTATATAATCCTTAGAAAATATAGGGTCTAAATGAAAAAATCCCTGCGTGAACAATTTCTTATCAAACGAAAAGAATTATCAAAAACAGAAGTAAAGAAAAAAAGTTGTCAGATTCAACATCGTCTTTTTTCTTTACCATGGTATCGTACCGCCCAGAATATTCTTTTTTATGTCTCATACGACAAAGAAGTTGACACTCATGAGATGATTAAGGAATCGTTACTGAATGGAAAAACTGTACTCGTTCCAAAAACGGATACACAGAAAAAGACAATCTGCGTATCTAAACTGCTTAGCTGGAATGATCTTAGTCCATGCGCATATTCTATCCTTGAACCCCGTGAAGATTGTATCCGTGAAGTCCCTGTTTCTTCAGTGGAACTCCTCATTGTTCCAGGGGTCGTGTTTGATTTATGCGGAAACCGCATTGGCCATGGGATGGGTTACTACGATCGATTGCTAAAAAATACTCTGCAAGCGCATACCATCGGTCTTGCATTTGAATGCCAAATTATTGAATCAATACCTGCAGAGGAACATGATGAAAAAGTTGAAATGATTCTAACCGAAGATCGCATCATTCATTGTCCTTAGTTATGTCACGATTTCTTTGAGTCGTTTGGTTCGAATTGCCTTTTTGAGTTCTAGAGCTATCCGTTCACCATAACTTATGGATTCACCATACAAATACCCTGAATGCGGTGTAAATTGCGTTAATGGACTCCCCGGGATTCTTAACGATACATCAAAGACAACCATCTCTTCCTTTCCTTTATCAGCAACGATAGCACCTTGTAACGCAAACGGACCAATAATTCCGGGGGGATATTCTTTTTTGGTTGTTTTTACGAACTTCTCGCCTAGCTCAAAGATCGATTCAATGATGGATTCTTTTGTGGTTGCCGCAATATGACCTGTTTCAATGATTTTTGGTCGTAGATACTTCAGCACGGCTAATTGTTCATCAGCAGGAAGACGAAGCAAACCATCAAGATTTGTTTGTCTACGTGTATCCGTGCCCATAATCTCCAGTTCATTGTCAAGAACCGAGTAGAAATAATTAAAATTAATCTGAGTTCCAATCACATATTCTTCGATGACGGCTTGATTCAATGATTCCAGAGTAATCATCTTTTTTGCTAAAAGCTGGTCTGATTTCTTTTTGTAGTCGGTATAACTCGAAGCAAAGAAAAATGCGCGTTCATACCCACGAATCGCTTCATTTACTTTTACGATCACGAGTCGGTCGATATCACGAGGTGATTGAAACAACTGAGGGTATCGGATTCCTGCTTTCTGTAACAAGTAATATTGGTTCTTAGGAACGTTCCGCTCCTCAAGTTTGAGCATCGAACGTGTCCCAAAAATCGGGACTCTGAAATTATTTTCGATATCTGTGAAATCAAAGTAGACCCAGAAATACCGGTTATGAATAAAAATCGTATTCTCCTCGCGTAATTGATCTTGGACAGTTGGCATCGTGATGTCTTTGAATTTATCTAGGACGATGGTGTTATCGATGCATCCTCGTCCGTCACTACGTGTTTTATAATATTTTGTGTATGTTTTGTCTCGTCCTTTCTGACAGACAGCCAGTGTCCGAAAACCATGTTTTTTTGCTCCTCTGCAGACATCAAGTGCTGAATGTCCACCTAACACACCGATCGTTATTTTCTTTGGATCGTAGGATTCTACAAGACTTTGGATTTTCTTTCGTTCCAACATATATCATTCCGTTTCAAGATGATGTAACAAATCTCGTTCTTATCCTTTAAACTTCGGTCGTTTCGACAAATACAGTGCGACCGGTAATTTTTGCTGCGGATAGTCTTTGACACGCTCAATGACAAGGCCATGTAATTGTGAAACGGTACATGGTTTATCCCCGTCGCCTAGCTCGCTTGATCGTACACGTGGTGAGATTATTTTTTCATTGCGTTCCTTTTCACCAACTACCACGATGTAGGGAATCCATTCTTTTTCCGCGTCACGAATCTTCCGCCCAACGCTTTCCTCTCGGTCATCGATATCAGATCTGATATAATAGAACGGTGAGATTGTATTCAGCTCATTAACGAAAGACTCGCAATCAGGGATAAACTCATCAGCGACCGGTATGAGTCGCACCTGCGTGGGTGATAGCCAGAGTGGTAACATCGGCTTTTTGCCTTGGCTCATTTTTATGGCTTCACGTTCCAGTAACGCATAGAGGTTCCGATCGATACTGCCAGAGATGCTCGTATGCAATATCAAGGGATGTTGTTTTTCCCCTTTTTCATCTGCGTAGGTGATGTTGAATCGTTTTCCATTCTCCACATCGATTTGAACGGTTGAAAGCGCACTTGCTTTCTTCATAGAGTCAATCACATTGAACTCGAATTTCATGACAAAGTAGAAATATCGCTCGTTCCAGAGCTCAACAAGAATCGGTTTTCCTGCTAATTTCGCGAGGTCCTGGGCTAGTGTCTTATTGTTCTCATAAAATTCTTTGACGAACCGTAAAGCGACTTCTGAATCGAGTTTCAGGGAGGCCATCCATCGCATCGCAGTTGAAAACTGTCGTTTGAATTCCTCTGTTGCTTGAGGAAGGTCTTTACAGAAGGTATGAAGATCAGGCATGGTAAAAGCCCGCAGTCGTTTCAAACCGCTGACTTCACCGCTTTGTTCACGACGAAAGCTATAGTGCGTCAGCTCATACAACCGCAAGGGAAGGTTTCGATAGGAAATCGTCATATCATGGGCTATCATATACTGCCCAAAACAGGCAGCGAACCGTAGGAAAAAATCCTTATCAGAATGAACCACGTATTGTCTTGCAGGGAATTTCTTGACATATTCACTTAAAGCAGGATGCTCTAGATCATACATGATAGGTGTTTCTACTTGCATGCCACCGATGTCCCGTACCATGTTATTGATATGTTGCTCCAGAAGACCTTTGATCATTCGTCCCTTTGGATACCAACGGAAGTTGCCTGAATCGCTTGCTGGTTCATAATCCACCAGCTCATGCGATTGCATCATTTTCACATGGGGTGGCTCACCAACAACCTTTCGTGTCCCACTACTTTCATATTCATACAGTTGTTTAAGTTCCTCATGACCTGAGAAATCGAATTTTTCTGCATCGATGAGTTCCCCCCCAGGGGTTAGGATGCACCATTGAGAGATAATCTCCCGTTCTTTTTCCACTGCCTTCTTTTCTTTCCCCGGGATAATCTCACGGGAGAGCTCTGAGAGCGGATGACCTTTGCAAGAGATAGTGAATGCCTTATACCAGCCAAACGGAGACCGTTTCACCGTGAAATCCTGTTTTTTTACCTCCTGCTCAAGTTGTACGAGGATATCTTTTCCGGCTTTCGCACTCGCAAGATTGGAGGACAGATGTGCATAGGGGTACAGCATGATGTTTTTGACTTTAAGTTGTTCAGCTGTTTTTATAATTTCTTTACTCGCCTCATCGACAGCCTGCAGTGGTGCATTTTCATCTACTTTCTCAACAGCGATAAAAACAGTGAGCGCCTCATCTAAGCGATCCTTTGTTGTCTTGGTGTCCTCAGGATGCGGAATCGCTTTTTCTTTGACTTCATATTCAATAAAATCACTATGGATAAGTAATAGTTTCATAGAATCGACCCGTAAAGCAAATCATTGTTTTTAAAGATAGTGCTTCCAGTGATTATATGGGGGAGGCGGCGGAGGTGTATACTCCGTAATTAAAAAATTTTTGTTTTACTTGCAATCCCATCTCTCCGCCTAGCCAATGAATATGTCATGTTATATAAGAATGTTTCGAATTTTTTTTATTACTTCTGTTAGCCCAGAAATTTTCTCCTAAAAAAAGACGAGGAAAAAAACCTATTAATAAAATCCTAACGCTTCCTCGATGCGTCCCATCTCAATACCTGTGGTCATATTTCCAATGATTGCGCCTTTTATATTCGCGACAAGGCCACTACCTATCATGGGGAACCCGTGGTTCACAGTTCCGATCATGACATCGACATCAAAAATCTTTTTTAGTTGTTGCATTTCCTCATCTGTTGTCTTGGGATGACATAGGCACCCTTTGTTGGTTACCACTGCAGCCATACCAACAGTTCCAAGCGATGCAACCGTTCCTTTTTGAACAGGGACGTCAAGGGTTTTACTGATTTGCTTTATCGTTGCGGCTTTCAACTCGGGATGAACAAGTGCCCCATAGTCATTTACTAAAATATCGTTCCCAGCAGCATTAATGATATCTTTGACAGGGAACACCCGAAGTCCTTGTTGTTCAAGGATGAGGAACGTTTCCTTATTCGTATATGCAGTTATAATCGCCCCTGATGAATTACAGGCAAGAAGAGAGCCGACGATCGTTGAATCAGCGATACATAGCTCAACGACTTTTACATCCAGGATTTCGCCAACTAATCGTTTGGTCTTCTTCGGAAGACTTTGTTGTAAAAAAACAATCGAATTGTTGGTACGACAGTAGATGCCAACGTTTGGATTCTCATTGAAATCCAAGAGCTGAAGCATTCTTATTCACTTTTTTTACTTTTTTTAGATGCTGTTTTTTTTCTACCAGTTTTTTTTGTCTCGTCTCCAGATTCGGCTTTAGGCTTCTTAGTTGTCGTTTTTGGTTTTTTTCCGGTCTTTGTTTCCTTTTTCTCAGAGTCTGTTTCAGGTCCCTTCTCTTCTGGTTTTTGAGGTTTTTCTTTTTTCTCAGCAGGTTCTTCTTCTTTTGGGGCTTTTTCTTTCTTTTTCTTAATTTTCACTTCCCCTTGGCCGGTTGGTGTGATATCGTATCCTTCAGCACCAGGTACTGCTTCCTCTGCTTTCTCTTCCTCTCGTTTGAGAATTGGAGTCTTCTTTTCTTTTTCTTCTTTTAGGAATTCTCTTCGTGATTTCTTCTCACCCATCTCCGGTAAGGTAGCCTCGACGACTCCGTCTTCGAATTTGACTGCTCGTACACGTATTTTGCTTGGAACCCAGAATTTCCCATACGTCCAGAGTTGCTTGTTCAAAGCACCATCGATCCAGACGTTTTTTTGCTCAACTTTCATATGTTTCATGAGAAAATGACGAATGTCGTCTACCGCTCGGGGAACTGCTCGGGATGTCGGGCCGATTTTTGCTCGTCTCAGTGGTATGACGTAAATTCTTTCAAGTTCTTTTCCAGTATCTTTCTCAGCCATACGCATCAACCTATCTTAAGTTTATTTCTTCGCCAGTTACGTGTTTTTGGATGTCGAGTAAAACGTCGGTTTGTACGAATCATGACCCACGCTGGTACTCGTCGATTGCTTTTTGTTGCTCTGTTTAATCGGAATTTTCTTCCTAACGATTTATGGCTTGACATTTATATTCCTCTTCTGCGAATCGTGATATCACGTTTCTTCGGGAGTATCTTTGAGAGTAAATCCCGTAACTGCTCATCGTTTATTTTATTTTTGAGTCGCCCAGATTGCGCTAGCATGATGAGCTGATTTTCCAAGTTTTCGGCTAGCTCGGGACGTGCAGCTCTAATCCTACCAAGACGTTCTCGAGCGTCATCCGTTAAGATTGCTCGAAGGATGTTTTTTTTCTGTTCTTCGAATTCTTTCTGCTGTGATTCTTCGTACTCATCCTGTGAGAACATTGGCTGCTGTTGTTGAAGCTCACGCAATTTCTTCTTCCTGATAGCTTCTATATCATCCATAGTGGTTTTAAAACCTCAAGACGAACTTATTGCGATTTCCCTATTTAATATTTTTTCAATTCAGGGTATACTTCAATTAATGCTTTTTTCACTTCAAATGAGGTATTATCAAGAAACTTGACTCCCTTAGGGGTGAGCATACGGCCACGTCCCTTCATCTTCGTAACGTATCCGGCGGTCTCTAATTGTTGTAGGGCATGACGGACAATCGCTCCACTCCCGGCCTCTGCTTTATTGGGTTTAGAACCGCGATTTCGTTTCCCACCATATTCTGCTCTAATACGTTCGACGCCCATATTTTTATTCACATATAATTTTCGAAGGATTGATGCGCATCGTGTATGCCACCAGTCCTTTGTCTCTGGTGGGTTTTCTTTGGAGACACCGGTGCGAACATATCTGCTCCAATCTGGTGGAATAATTGTAGTTTCATTTTGGAGTTTTTTTGTCAATGCAGATATTAATTCTTTTGCAGGAACATCATAAGCTGTTGTCATAGGAATTCTCTTCCTTTCTCGTGAAAGTGGGTATCGGTAATTATCATATGTTATTTAAGCATATTGGATGCATAAAAAAGTAATTTATCCTCTAAAAAGGCCTCATTATTTGTTCATGATTGAGAAGTGGATGTGAGTTGTCTATGTAATGGCATCCGACTATATTTTTTGCATCGAGTGCAATAGGAGATAATCATTCCCCGATGGATACGGATTCGACAGGTCAATGCGGGAATTTGATAACAATAGCAATGCTTACAGAATCGACGGGTATATTCCACAGGGATTGGGACAAGATATTTCATGGAGATTCTCCGAGCAAGCATGACATATCGGTCGGAGAGAGGAAGTTTTCCTTCACGCCCATAGGTTTCTGCGAGAGAAAAAAGATACTGTATCCGATGCCTTGAGATAGTACGATAAATCTGTTTTTTACCGTTATGTTTTCGTGACATTCAATCAGGAAGAAAAGTAACGGGTTATAAAATACTTCTGCACAAAAAATTCAATAACATAGGAAAAAAATGAAGAAAAAAAAGAAAAAAATGAAGAAAGAAGTAAAATTACTTCTTCTTCAGGTATGGAAGACCTGTTCTCTTATTGACACCAACGGTGTATCCGTTTGGTAAATCACAGGTGGTTCCACTTTTTGGTGATCTTTTGCTGAAGAAATAAATCGTTTGATTTCTTCCGCCTTTAAGCTTCACGTTTCTTGTGTATAAGGTCCAACCCTCGTGTTTGTATGTCATAATACACCTCCTGCCAGGAATGCGTCTCCTGGAATTTAAATCTTTCTTTATTTTCCTCCTGGTGCACTGATAACACGTGCGAGGTTGACACGTATAGAAAAAGACATACTTTACAACTGTTACAGAAGCAAATAAAAAAAAGAGCCGGTAGTTGTCGCCCACATAAACGAATCACCTAGGTGTTTTAAACGTTTTCGAAATTTATCGATAAAGGGAATAACATTTTTGAAGGTCACAACTATGAAGGAATATGAAAAAAATGCCAAAAGGACGCCTTGTTTTTGTCGGTCTCGGTCTGTACGATGTAACAGATGTGTCATTAAAAGGTTTAGAGGAACTCAAACAATGTGATAGGATCTTTGCTGAATTTTATACCACAAAACTTGGAGCGTTTAACAAAAAATCCTTCGAGAATCAAATTGGAAAAGAAATTACCGTACTCTCCAGAGAAGAAACCGAAAAAGGGGATAAAATCATAGAGGCCGCCACACAGAATTCTGTTGCCTTCCTGACCGGAGGAGACCCTATGATAGCGACGACACATGTCGATTTGCGGCTTCGTGCAATAAAAAAAGGTATTTTTACAAAGATCATTCATTGCAGTAGCGTAGCGACTGCTGTTCCTGGGCTTCTTGGCCTGCAAAACTATAAATTCGGTAGAACCACAACACTTGCTTTTGCTGAAAAAGATTATTTTCCGACAAGCCCGTATACAGTAATTTATAATAATAAAAAAATGGGTTTGCATTCGCTTATCCTGCTAGACATTCAAGCAGAAAAAAACCAATACATGACCGCAAACGAAGGATTCGAACTACTTCTGAAAATGGAAAAAAAACTCAAAAAACGACTCGTCACAAATGACGCTATCGCCTGTGTCGTCGCACGAGCAGGATCCCCCAATCCAAAGATCGTAGCAAACACCATACACCATCTACAATCGATGAATTTCGGCCCACCACTGCATACCATCGTCATTCCAGGAAATTTACATTTCATGGAAATTGAAGCACTTGAACTCTGTGCTGACCTACCAGTTGAATTAAAAACAAAAATACCAAAACTATAATAACCCTACATAATATTCCGCGCTAAGACAATTAAAGTGGTATGGATGCAACAAGAAAAAAATGACTTTATCGGTCTAATCTATGGTGACGTTGGATCAACAAAATTTAATTTTACCGTCGATGGTCGTAATCTTCGGAAGTTTGATTATGTCGCCGCACCACATGAAGAAGGTTATGTGCTTGCACAGGTCATGGACATCAAAGGCTATTCAGATCTGAAGTTTGAAGATGCGATAACAATTAAAACGAACGGATCTGTCCCTCCAATAAAAAGCGATATCTCTGCGTATGCAGAAGTAATCGGCTACCGCGACAAGGAAGGACATCTACAGGCACCACGAAGTCCATTCGAGGCAGGAGCACAGATTACCCTCGCTCGTGAGGATCTCATCCGCCATGTTCTCGGACTGCAAGCAGAGAAAGAAAATGGGGCGTATCTGGGTCTTTTGAAAGGTCATGACCTCCCCGTCTACCTTAATATAGACTCGTTAGTCCAAAAACATATTTGCATACTGGCGAAAACAGGCGGCGGGAAAAGCTATGCTTGTGGTGTTCTTATCGAAGAACTTTTAAAGAAAAAAATACCGTTGGTTATTATTGATACTCATGGCGAATATATTTCACTTGGTAAACCGAATAAAGATAAGAAAGACACGAAGAACATGCAGAAATTCGGTGTAAAAGAAAGTGATTACAGCAACCAAATCATTGGTTATTCTCCCCTAGCCACGGGAGAAGGGACGACTCATTTGACACTTAACGGCATGAATCTTGAAGGAAGAGAGATTCTTGAGTTACTGCAAGCAAAACTCTCCGGCCCACAAATAGCGGTCTTATACCAAACGATCAAGGAACTAAAAGAATTCAAACAAGTCTATAGTATTAGAGATATCATAGAAGCAGTGGAACGAACCAAGAGCAATGCACGATGGAATGTGATCGCATCGTTGGAATCATTAGATTCAATTGGTGTGTTTTCCGATAAAGGAACATCCACTGAAGAACTGGTCCAGAAAGGAAAATGCTCCATCATCAACATGCGCGGAGTTCCGCCAGACATCCAAGATGTAGTGGTCGCACGATTAACAGAAGAATTATTCAAGGACAGAAAAAACGGAAAAATACCTCCTTTCCTCTTTGTCGTTGAAGAAGCACACAATTATTGCCCTGAACATGGGATTGGTCATGCAGTCTCATCCAGCATGCTTCGAACGGTCGCTTCTGAGGGGAGAAAATTCGGTATGGGACTCTGCGTCGTCAGTCAACGTCCAGCGAAAATAGATAAAAACATCATTTCTCAATGTAATACGAACATCATCTTAAAAGTGACAAACCCAAATGACCTAAAAGCAATTATTCAGTCGGTGGAAGGACTGACGAGTCAAACCTATGATGAGATTCAACGGCTCCCCATAGGTGTTGCCTTGATTTCCGGTGCGTCCATCCAAATTCCCATTCTAGTTGAAATCAGGACGCGAGAAACCGATCATGGTGGGAAATCGGT
>JBFYMQ010000061.1:0-15975 GCA_041304825.1 Thermoplasmatales archaeon | reverse complement strand
AAAACCCCATGATTGTATAGTATGAACCGCTGCCTTGAGTTGCCCCAGCTGTGTTTGTTTATCAACAGGGTTGCCTGCGCAGTCAAAATGGCTGATGATCGCAAGACAAGTTGAACCATGTTTTTTGGCGGAGATTTCCGTTCGATTCTTTAGAGAATCAATCAGAGTACTTGGTTCATTTTCTGCTAGAATCTTTACCGGTCCTGGTTCGGTTATCATATCGACATAATCTGCGGTATAACTTTTTTTCATCCAGTCGATCACTGGCTGTTGAACACGTCCGTCCATACAGTTGATTGCGGTTACAAATTTCTTTGTACTCATCTGTCTCACCTATCATTACACTTCTAATAGTTGATATCGTGATGATCCTAAACCTATCTGTTCTCCATACATGATTTGTTTCAGTGGGTCAATCTTATTGACCTTGAAAAACACGTTTTTTTTGATCTTATGGATGAGATCTACTGATGCTTTGTCGATGGCTACTGGGTCATTGCTGAGAAGATAGCCGATATCCGGGCAGATGATTGGGCCAGCGTTCGGGTCGCAGTCACAACCTTTGGCTATCCGTTTTAACTCGTTTAGATACAGCACTGTTTTTCCTTGGACGCAGGCTTTTGCTGAGCATGCCAGCAGATACTGAAGGTCCGCGTCTTGGTAGACGAGTGCTTTTGAAGGACAGGCATCAACACAGGCACCGCATCCAAAGCATTTGTTTTCATTATACTCCCATGACATCTCATTGACTTTTATGGCATGAAACGGGCAGACCTCGGCGCACACCCCGCAATAGGTGCATGCATCCTTCTCATACACAGGGTAGCTGCCGTCATGGATTCTTATTTTTGTTTCTTTGGTGACCCCGCCCATTCCGAAGTTTTTGATTGCTCCGCCCATCCCTGATTGAATATGTCCTTTCACATGGGAGAGTGCAAAAATATGTGTTGCATCGTTCAGATGGTCAGCGACCTCGAAGGTTCTGCCTTCGACCTCTGTTGGTACACCAGTATCATCGATGATGACGCCACAACCGACTTTTTTTCTGGTAAATCCATGGAATTGTGCAAGGTTTTTGTACTCCGCCTTCGTGTATCGAGACCCGTGGTAAGCAACGGTCGTATCAAATAGAAAAGGATTGGCATGAGCGTTTTTTAATTGCATAACAACCTCTTTTGCTAATTCAGGTTTTAAAAAATGCGGGTTTTTATTCTCGCCCATATGGAGTTTGACCGGTACTTTTTTTCCTGCGAAACTATCAAGGGAGAAGAAAGAAAACGATTCTGGGAGTTTTGCGATATCTGTGAAGAAGACGACCTTGTTCATCCGATTTTTTTCTCCCATTTTTTCAGTTTTAAAACACTACCGAGCGATCCACCTTGTTTGATTTCTTCGCGGATGCGGTTCTCCTGTTCTTTGACATCGAGTGCACGATTGGCGATTTCTTGAGCGATTTCCTGTGGTACGACAACAACACCGGAATCATCCCCGATCATCCAATCACCACTGCGTATGGTTTGATTTCCGCAGGTGATTTCCGCTCCGATCTCCCCGAGTCCTTTCGGTTCCCCGGCGTTAGGGACGATAGAGTGGGAGAAGATTGGGAATTTGATTTTGATCAAATCATCGTAATCGCGGACTGCTCCGTCGATGACGACGCCAGCAAGACCTTTTAGTTTTGCGCTCCAGGTCGCAAGCTCTCCCCAGACCGCGGTTCTGCCTTGGTTGACATCAACGACAAGGATACTTCCTTTTTCTGCTTTATCGATTGCTTCGATGGGTTTTGCCCAATCACCATCGATGGTGCGCACGGTTAGAGCACGACCTGCCATGTGGAATCCGGACCTGATCGGTCGTATCCCTTGTAACGCTCCTTGTTTATGCATCGCATCAGAGATATTTGGTGTTGAAACCATCAGGAATGCTTCTTTTAGTTCCGTCGTATCATATTTTTTAAACAAAACTGTTTTTGTGGATTTTTTTTCAAGGATTGTTTTTTTAATGGTACGTGTGGCCTCGGTGACGTTTTTTGCTTTGGTAATCGCCCCACCAACAATAATGATTTGTGCGCCTGCTTTGACGACTTCAGAGGTTGTTTCGCTGTTTAATCCACCTGCAACCGCGACGGGAAGGGTGGTGTTTCTGACAAGTTCTTTTAAGAGAGACAACGGTTTTTTTCCATGCATTTGCTCATCGATTCCGATATGGACGCAGAGATACTCAGCACCTAGTTTTTCCGCCTGTTTCGCACGTTGTATCATATCTGGTATGCCGATGAGGTCGATCATGAGTTTCGCACCGTATTTGTGTGCTGATTTGCATGCGTCTCTGATGGTGGCGTCATCTGATGCAGCTAGGATGCTGATGATGTTCGCTCCTGCTTTTGCTGCCATCTCTGTTTCAAGGGCACCGGTGTCCATGATTTTCATGTCCGCGACTATTGTCTTGTCAGGGAATTGTTCTCGGAGCTGACGGACGATGTCCATTCCCTCGCTTTTTATCAGAGGTGTTCCTGCCTCAAGCCAATCCGCTCCACCTTTTACTGCATCGGTGGCGATTGCTAGTGCTCTATCTGCGTTCAGAAGGTCTAATGCTACCTGTAATACTGGTTTCATTGAAAGGAGAATAGACTTGTCTTATTTAAAAAGTAATGCATCAGGAATCAAGTGTCATTGATAGGAGCCGGAAGTCGTTTCTTTGGTTGTTTGGTTTTTGCCAAACGTATTCTGACAGTATATAAAGAATAAAGGATATAATCGGAAGTGAGGTCGTACATATGGATTCAGGAGTAAAACAATTCCTTGGATTGTTGATTGTCGTATCAACCGTCGTTGTCCTTGCAAAGATTTTCCTTCGATTCTAAATCTTTTTTTCTTTAAAAAAAGTTATATATAGACGATATCTATAGTATCTATGGGGATAAATCCTATGAAAACGTCTTCGTTTTCTCAAATTAGACACGGAATGATAGTTGGGTTTGGTTTCATAATCTTATTTTTTAGTTCTTTTTCTAGTGCGTTTACCAATCAACCCTTAAGTCCGCTATCATCAGAACCGTACCATTATCATACGTATCAAGAGTTTACCGATGAGTTACATGCCCTTGAGGTAAATTACTCTGAGATTATGTCTCTAACCTCACTAGGGAAAACATACGAGGGCCGTGAGATCTGGATGGTGAAGTTGTCTGATAACGTGACCCAGGAAGAAGGGGAACCTGGTGTTCTTTTCATGGGCGCGCATCACGGCAATGAAAAACCAAGTTATGAGGTGTGTTTGTTCTTCATTCGATACATGGTTGAACAGTATGAAAATAACAGTGTTCCTGCAGTACGTGATGCGATGAACAGTACGCAGATTTATCTTATCCCGATGGTGAATCCTGATGGTGTTGAGGCAGATACGCGGAAAAACTGTGCCCCAAATCATGGCTCGTTTGGACTGAAAAAGGAAATCACGTCCTATGGGGTGAATCTGAACAGGAACTACGATGATGTCTGGTTCCTTTCTTATATGTTCCCTATGCGGTATTATCTGCCGTTTATCCTTTCTGATTCAAGCTTTAATTATCGTGGCCCGTATCCCTTCTCGGAAAATGAAACTAAAGCGGTGAAAAACTTTGCTGAGGCACATACCATCTCCATTTCGATTTCGTATCATTCATATGGTGAGTTTATTATTTATCCCTGGATGCATACCACCAAACAGACACCCGATGAGCCACTATTCCGCTCGGTCGGTGAAAACATCTCATTAATCAATGACTACTATCTATATGTTAAAAATGATCGGCTCATCCCATTGTATGGCGGCACTCTAGGCAGCTCAGAAAATTGGTTATATCGCGCACGAGGGATTCTATCATTTACGGTGGAATTGTGTGAAGAACGAGCGCCCCGTGATCCTCAAGTGATGTATGATCTCTGTATGACGCATACTACGATTCATCTCTATCTCTGCCAGCGTGCGCAGACCATTGAATCAGAAAAAAAAGCGCTTCAGCATACCTAATTTTTTTTTCTATAAATCATTGTAATTTTTTTTGAATTTTTAAAAAACTATAAAAAAGTAGACAATATACGTTAGTGAGGTGGTGAGGAGATGTGTTATTAAAAGACTATTGCCCCCATTCTCTAATAATATATATTAAATACACATGTATATAAGTTTTATTATAAATTTACGGGATACGATCGTAATAAAGGTAGAAAATATCTGGTGTTTCGTAGTGTTGTGAATGAAAAGAAAAAGAAGGTTTTCTGGTGAATATTTAGAATTCCAGGACGCCAAAACACCAACCCATAATAATGTGTGGTAAGAGGATCCCACGGAATGTGTTGGGGATCGCCATCATCTGACCACCATGTCGAATTCCCGTAACTCGTTGTCCGAGACCTTGGCCGACATAATGGACGAAGAGGCAGCGGAATCCTATCAAGGCGCCACCGTTGATTTCTTTTAGTCCGAAGATAAATCCCTGGAGGGTGGTCCAACCGATTTTACTTGGTTGTGGATCGTTTTGAATGGTCATTCCGGCCGCGACAGGGATCATGGTCATCACCAGCGTGCACATTATAATTCCTAAGATTTTTTTTCTCATGATCTTTTTCCCCCCAAAACAGAGGTCATTTTTGAATTTAAAATGGCGAAGCGGTATTAATAATTTATCATAAGATATTAATAGCAACAAAAGTTACAAAAAATACTTTGATGAGGTGAATATCCGAGGATTTTTTGATTATTTTCTTCGATCCTTTTGTTGATAGAGTCGCTATTTCTTTGGAATCCACAGGGGTTTTCCTACCGGCAGCACAACCTTTCCCACCATTGTATTTATGATAATTGCTGCAGCAGCATAAAACGATAGCACGGAAGTAAGAATCAAAAACACCCCTGCTGGCTGCGCGGACATCTCAATCAGATAATGAGGGATGAGAAGAACCACCGCAAGGTCAACAGCGATGAGGATGGCAAAGAGTACCTTATTCGTCATCAGTGACGCAACGGTAGCAATCAAGCTGAACACAAGAATACCAATCAAACCAAACGCATAGGTATCAATGTTCCCAGGATTCAGAACCGAAGATGTAGTAAGGACTAAAGTTAAGGCGATAGCATACATCGTCATCGCATACACCGAAAAAACCGTCGCCCCGAAGATGTTGTTTCGTTTGAACTCTAATCCTCCCGCAATCAACTGCGCAGTCGCTCCGAAGAACAATATCCAGGGAATCATCAAGGATTTAGATGGAACACTTGCGACGAGCTGTAAATCAACCGATCCGAGCACTAATGCTGCGACCGCAAGACCGATTAACCCAAGAGCCGCAGGATCTGCCATAGGGATTGATTTGATAGGTGTTTCAGGAATGATAGTTTCTTTTTTCTCAGAAATAATTGGGTCTTTTTTTTGCGGCATGGATCACCACTTCTCCCAGTATTTTTTCTCTGCGCTAGGGGGATGATCATCTTTTCCATATTTTCCGCCCCAGACATTCAAACCGTTTTTTTCATCTGCTGTAATTTTGTCCTGCAACATCTTCAACATTTTTTTATCCGTAAATCCGAGCTGTTTCATCTTCTGTGGGGTAGGTACGCCGTTAGGTGTCCAACCACGACGATAATAGACAGCGTCTGCAAGTTTCTGATATTGATTTCTGCGGAATTCGTACAGAACCTTGAGTTTTTCCTGTACCGTCATTTTCTCCACATCTTTCTGAGAATACCCCTGTTTGTCCACCAGTGCTTTATCATACCGGTCTTTGCGAGAAAGGTACTCCATCTCAGTGACTGGTCCCATCGCTCGGAAGGGAATCCAATCGTCCTTTCGTTGTCCTCGTCCCATCCAGACATTCATCGCCCGTTGCCAGTTGTAGCATCGTTCACTTTGCAAGATGAGATCTTCTTTGGTGACATTCCAACCGGTCATCGCGTTTTGGTACTCCACATAGTTCTGGACATGCTGCGGGACCTTTGATGGTTCTGAGGTCTGCGCGTTGTCCACTGGTTCTACATCATTCCAAGGGAGTTTACAGAGTCCATTCAGCCCAAACCAGGTCCGCCACATCGGGAAATAATGGAGAGCCTCCGCTTTCATCTCAAAAGTCGGGATTGCATTATTGACCATGTCCATGAAGATAAGCCACGCTTCGTCATGTTGTGGTCCTTTGAGCGTCAGACCATAGCCTCCTTGCATCGCAAGGGACTCCTTGGTGACGTACTCGGAGAACTCCAGGCCTTTGCTTTCCATACCTGCGTCCTCAACAAGTTGCTTATCCCCCCAGTTGTGCTTGTTGATCCAGTCTTTCACGCGTCGTGCACCTTGTGCGGCGACTTGGATGAATTCTCCTTTGTCCGCTGCTGCGATTCGATGGAGGAGTCCAAGGGCTGCGTCAGCATTGCCAAAACACAGCTCTAGTCCATCGCAACGCTCCTTGTTTAAAATCCCATATTCGTACATCTCCATGTAGAATGCTATCGCTGTTCCCGCAGAGATGGTATCGACTCCGTAGGTGTCGCAGTAAAAGTTAAATTCCAAAATCCAAAGAGGGTCCCACAGACTCATATTGGAACAAGCACCAATGGTTTCATACTCAGGACCATCCACGGTGACCTTCTCGCCTTTGTACGGTCCCGTCATCACGGTGTACCCGTCCACGGTTTTAGCACAAGCCATGGTGCAGCCATGCCAGCATCCATCCGGGATGATTTTGGTAAACAAGTCATAGAACTTCGGTGAATAGATCTTTGAGGCCTTCGGGAAACTGCCGAAACGATAATTCTCAGTAGGAAGCAGATCATAGGCATCCATGATTTCCACCAGATGCCCGGTACCTACCGCACGCATATTGCACTGGTATCGGTCCAGGTCGCGGATCTCTTTATGGAGCTTTGTCCCAACCTTTGCAACAGCGACGGGGTCCGCAGGGTGATTGGAAACACCATCGAACCGATCTACTTTCACGACCACTGCTTTTATTTTCTTATCACGCAGGACTGTTCCCAGACCACCACGTCCCGCTTGTTTAATCCTCGGCACCTTGCGTCGGATATCATAAAACGAGAAGTTCAGACACCCCCAGTAGCTGTTTTCTGCGGCATGTCCTGATGAGACGACCGAGACTTTCTGTCTAGATTTATCCGTGTCTTCCGATGCGTACATCCTGGTGAGCTGCTCAGCTAGAAGATGGGTATCGGTTTCTTCTAGTGGTGCTGATTCAATCGACACGGTTCCTTTTTCGCCATCGATGACGATTATTACATCTTGCTTTGCTTTTCCTTGGATCTCAAGAGCGTCAAATCCAGCAAATTTCAGGTACGGGCCGAAGAAACCACCCACGTTACAATCACAAAGGATATTCGTAGATGGAGAGACACTTAAACAAAGAGATTTACCCGATCCTGCGTACTGGGTCGTACCACAGAGCGGGCCGGTTGTGATCAGCAGTTCATTCTCCGGGCTGTCCCAGCGGGTCGTCGGTTTCATTGAATCCCACATGAGTTTGAGGCCAAATCCACGGCCGCCCGTGAACTTTTTTTTCATATCCTCGGTGACTGGTTTTTCCGCAATCTGTCCTGTGCTGAGGTTCACATACAGTGTCCGATTCGCATATCCCTTGATCACCTGACCTGTCTTGTATGAATATTTTGTAAGAATCGTATGAGCAGAAAAAATCTTCTTCAAATCCCAGATATGTTCCGTGTTCCCCGTCTTGTACTCTTCTATTGTTATCTGACCTTCGACCATGTTACGCACCTAATTTATGATACACAACTTGTTTGATATCAGCGATTTTTACTTCAACAAGCTCCAATGCTTTTTCCGGACATGCGCGAACGCAGGAGCCGCAGGAGATACATTTAAACGGCTCGATTCGAACGTCTGCTTTCCTCATTGCTCCAATCGGGCAGAATCCAACACAAGCTTGACATCCGATGCAGGTGTTCACCTCTAACCAGACGACGCCATTTTTTCTCCTTGTTAATGCTCCAACCGGGCACATATCTAGACACAGCCCGCGCTGGTCGCACACATGCATCAAGTATCCCTTCTCTGTTTTTATGATGCGGATCGCTGATTTCTCACCACCATCCTTGGTTTTAAAGTGCACATGTGAGCATGCTTTTTCGCATTCAAGGCATCCATTGCATTTCTCTGCATGAAACTTCAGGATTTTAACAGTCGTTGGATGTTCCATATACTTGTTCCCCTATAACCAAACGATTAGAATAGTATTCATAATAACAAAGACCCAACAGAATGCCGAAACACCGATGGTCACAGGATAATACAGACGGTCTTGTATCGTGATATTATATTTCCTCAAAGCATATATCGCTGGAACGGTGATGGCTCCAAGCAATGCCGCAAGTAGTCCACTCGCAAGGATCTGTGGGAGAAAGACGATAAGATTTTCCAGATAAAATCCAGCAGAGGAAAACACGGGTGTCAGGATCTGGGTGATGATATACCCGCCAACGTAGACAAGGTACGATGAGGTGATCCCAAGGCTTGTTTGAATGGTGAGTGTCTGAGTCTTTTTCTGGTCAAGGGAAAACCTCGTCCAGATCAGATCGAAGAGTAATCCTTCTGCCATGATTGCAATCGCAGAACAGATAAAACATCCACCGAATGGGTTGAACAAACGCAGTCCCCCGGCCACAAGGCCGATGCCTGTTTGCATCCCTGGTTGTCTGAACGTGACCCGGCTGAGGGTCATCAGACCGATGGCAAAGACACCGGTCATAAGTGCTCCCGCGGGGAGGTTGACATCACGAAGTAATGATCCAATGATACATTCAGCAAAACCCCAGAGGGATCCAAACACGATGATTCCAACAATAAATTTCCTTTCTATCATTGCTTATTTCACCTCGATTGTGACGATATCTTTGACTTGGAAGGCTTTTGGCAAATCAGAAAAAATCGATTCACGGTCTTTTGTGAGCAGCCCGTTTCTCATGTTCTCCCAGATCACGGTTTTCTCATATCCGTCGGATGCTTTGAGTGTATAGGTGTGTTGTTCCGGGTTTGACACTCCGGTCTTCAGCAGTAAATCATCAAGTGCAATTCCGGTATATTGCGAGTCGTTGAAGGACCGTGGTAATGCAAGAGAAAACAGTTGATCGATGGTATATTGTTGCCCGTTAATCTTCAACATATCGGTGGTTGTTTGTGACGCATAGACGTACAGTGATGAGCTGCTCGCAATGAAAAGTACTATCAGAGCGAGAATCGGGAGTAATCGGTCCTTCCCCATAGGTATCGAAGGGAGGGATGCAAAGGCGGATATTTAATAATTATGTCGTGCTGCCTGTAATCCTTTACTCCGTATTTTCGCTGCGTATTTTCTCAATGTCTCCTCATCAGTGGGTCGCCATTGAATTCGCTCGAGCAATGCGTAGGAGATCTCGTCATTGATATTATCAATAGTCCATGGTGCAGATTTTCGATACGTATCTAGAAATATTTGACAGAGCTTAAACTTCTCATCGGTAAACATTGGCTCAGTACTGAGCAGAGATCCGCAAAGGGTCGCGATGTCTTCACTTGGTTTGCCGATCCGTGATTCTTCAAAGTCGACGCCCCAGATACGACCCTTGTTTTGGATAAAGTTCCGTAGGGTCGCATCCCCCCGAATTTGAAAACTCTGTTCTGTTTTGAAGAACGAATGAAACCGTATAAACCAGTCAGCGAGAAGGCAAGATGACTTTTCTTTTTCCTCAAAAGCGGTTTGGGGATCATTGATGACATCGCAGACATTCTGTCCGAGAATATAACTCATCACGAGAACATTATTTTCCATGTCTTTGTCAAATGGTGATGGCATAGAAAGAGCAGGAAATCCTTTCTTCAGGATAGCATATTCGTTTTCCATGTTCTGTCTCAACCCAGGAACGAACCATTTCAAGATCCGAGGTTGACCATTGAGTACTACGTACGCTACTATGTTTTTTTTACTCTTGAAACGTCTCTGGGCTATGGCGTTTTTGTATCGTTCAACGTGATCGCTAAGCCATTGGATGTCTCTCATCGTGTACGTTAAAGTATATTGTAGACTGAGAAAAAACTTCCGATGGTAACGGTTTATTCCTTTAGTGAATCGTAGTCTGTGTTTTATTCGGTGATTATTCTTATAGACGTGACCATTTTCAACCAATATTTCGATTCTGTAATTGATCCTTGCTTATCAAGGAATACAATCTTTAGTTTCCCATCGCTGGATTCATTCAACCAGTCTCCCTCATATTGATAGGCAAGAACCAAGGTCATATTTCCTATGCCTATTGCTGATCCATTTTCAGGAGTATAGATGGGGACTTGTCCAATGATAGTCGAATAATTATAGGACATATTTTTCCCGTCTACAGAAAAGATTTGAAGGGCATATCGGTAAGGTGGTGATTGCAAAGAATTTACTAATGTCGTAATATTCACGCCAGTATAATTTCCAACTCCTTTGATAACACCTACGCTATTGCGGTATCCTCCTTTTGCGGTGTAGGGTTCTAACCGTTCAAGTTGACCAAGGGTGAAATTGTATTGTTCATCATCATAAATAAGGGTGAAGATCGAAGGGCTTTCTTTGTGAGCAGGTGGTTCATCATCGGTTGTCTCTGTTGGTTTTGGGAGGTTCACATAGACAAGGACAACGAGTGCCATAATGATCGCGATTACAACAATTGCGCTGATGATCTTATTTGTTTTTGATGTCATGAGCCGCCCTTAAGATGATGCTGTTTTTAAACATTTTCTAAAATCTCAGGTTCTTTCATGGTCCGCGTGGTAAGATAAATCCCCATGAGAATGATGCCGCCGCCGATAATGGTGTAGACTGATGGCTCTTGATGGATCCAGGGGATCGCGTACGCAAGCAGGGAGGACCCGACTGGTTCTCCGAGGAGTGCAACAGACATGATTGATGCGCGGATATACCCCAGTGACCAGTTATACAGGGTATGACCGAAGATACCGGAGACCACAGCCATCAGCAGAATGATCGCATAATCTGATGTAGCAAGATTGGAGACGGGAGCTGCAAGTGCAAGGCAGATCAGGAACAAGGTGATGGTTCCAACTGCATAGACCATAAATGCATACGTGACAGTAGAAACCTTTTTCCGTAGCGTTCGTCCTCCCAGGATGTATAATCCAGCAGCGAGCCCTCCAAGCATGGCGAGGATGTTTCCTTCAATGGTGTCAAGTCCAAACGCGCCAAAGCCGTAATTCCCAATGACTAGCACTCCGACGCCGCTAAGGGAGATAGCGATACCGAGTGCATTGACCCAGGAAAGTTTTTCTTTCAGAAAATAAAACGAAACTGGTGCGACGAGGATCGGATGGGCGGTGACCAGGATGACCGAGCTAGCGACCGATGTCATCTTTAAGGATGAAATCCACAACGCGAAGTGAGCAGCAAGAATAAGACCTATCACGATCATAATAAGGATAGTTGTTTTTGGCAGGGAGCGGAGTTCATCTCTGGTCTTCTTTCGAAGTAAAATAATCGGGACCAGTAGGAGTGTTGTGAAAAAGAGTCGATAGAAAGCGATACTTAATGGTGGAGCCTGGCAGGAGAGGATAAAAATGGATGCAAAGGAGACTGCGATGATGGAGATAAGAAGACCAAGAGCGTGTTTTTGCATGTTGAAGGGGTGTAATCAGTAACCTTGCTATTTGTTTTTCTCTTTATTGTTTTGGTTGGGCGAACGGCTTGCGATAATTGGTGAGGAGCACCAAGGAGAAAAGCAGGGATAACGAACCAAGTAATGCAAACGGTATCCAGATGCCATAAAGATCGGAGAGCACGCCACCAAGGAGAAGAAGGATGGTCCCCCCGCCGGTCTGAAACGTAAACGTCAATCCAAACGTCCATCCTTCGACCGACTCATGGGTCACCTCGGAGACAAAAGAAAATAATGCAGGATAGGTCAGGAACACCGCGATGCCAAGCAGGATCATGATCAGGATAAGGATGATGATATGTGTGAACAGCGCAAGTAGGATACTGAGGATTCCGATGGTGATATACGCGGCGACAAGGAGTTTTTTCCGATTGATAAAGGATCGAATCTTGCCGTAGGAAATGGAGGTGATACTCCCTATCCCTGCCCAGAGCGCGACTAAAAAACCGATGGCTGGGAGGGAAAGTGATGTTCGTTCGGTGAGCAGTAAGGGAAAATAGGTGATGATGACGCCCCAGGATGCGCCGCTGATCATGAATGCCGGGATGAGGAGTCGTATTGCTTTCATTCGATGGTATGCGTCCGTTGCCATTTCTTTGAACGTATGTTTTTTTGTTTCTTTGGGAACATATACCAATTCTTTATTCAACTGATATGTCAATGCAACGCTAACCAAGAGCCCTAGGATGCCGATGCAAGCCCAACCATACAATGGCACCGTCCAATGCGTCAGCTGGGTGATTGATAGTGTGGTAAGAATCGCGAGGAACGCTCCGAGGTCTGCTGATCCGCTCTGTATGCCCATCGCCCAGTCCAATCTGCCTTTTTTGTAGGTCCGTGAGATCCACCCAATCCCGATAGGGTGGAAAAATGAAGTGGCGAACCTCATGAAGAAAATAAAACAAATCAAGGTGAGAAATCCGGTGCTGAAGCTGAGGAGGACAAGGGAAAGACTTGTTAAAACTACTCCGGTGAGAAGGAAGGAATTGACGTTTTTGCCATCAGCCAGTCTCCCTAATGCGAGCTGTGCGATAAGGGTGATGAATAATCCTCCGCCGGTGATGATACCGATTTGGGTGTAACTGAGATGAAAAAGCTCCTTGAAAATAGGGAACAGAATCGAGATGACCGCTGTCGACCCGTCGTTGACCGCGTGAATAAGGCTGACCGTGGAAAGAATCTTTCCCTGTTGTTTCATGGTTTGGGGAGGTGATATTCAATAAAGAGTTATATTCTTTCCTTTACCCAGGAGAGAGTAAAACATAAACAGTCCCCTGAGTTATCTAGTAGTATGTCTACACTGAAAGTATTTGGGGTCTATGGCGAATCAGATTCAGGGAAAACGACGTTGATTGTTCAGCTTGTCACGCGGCTGACCACAGAAGGATACAAGGTGGCGACTGTGAAGCAGACGAACAAAGCAATCTCCATGGATACGAAGGACAAAGACACCTGGCGGCATCATCATGCTGGAGCGCATCTTGTCGTGTTTTCCTCTCGCAGTGAGACAAATTTTCTGCTAGATGGACCTCTGAGCTCTTCTGAGATATTGCAAAGAATATCGAATGTCGGGAGGTTTGATTTCATCCTGATTGAAGGAGCTGACGACCCAAGCATCCCGAAGATACAGATTGGTTCAGGAAAGAAACGAAGCAACACCATCGCTACGTACAAAAATAATTTTCAAGAAATTTTTTGTCTTCTTAAAAAAGAAAGAACTATACGATCATCTGCCTCTGATCTCAGCATCAGAGTAAATGGGATAGATGTCCCTCTGACTCAGTTCCCAGCGCAGATTATCTCAAATACGATTATTGGCATGCTTGAATCCCTTAAAACGGTTCAGGACATCCGCACAGTTACTATTGAGTTGAAACGATAGCGCAGAGTAATTCTCGAAGAAATCTGGTTAACTCTTTATACTCCCCGTTCATTCCTTTCTTAATGGCACTACGATCACCTTCACTGACCGTCGATGGGATTCTTATTCAGAACCATTCCGTCCTTCTCATACAACGAAAACATTCTCCTTTTCAAGGAACGTGGGCGTTACCTGGTGGCTTCGTGGAGTACGGCGAAAAAACCGAAGATGCAATGATTCGTGAAATGTTCGAAGAAACTGGGTTGGAAATAAACATACACGAACTGCTTGGTGTGTATTCAGATCCACACCGTGACCCCCGCGGGCATACGGTGACGGTCGCCTATCTAGTAAAAATGGTGGGTGGGGCGTTGAGAGCCGGTGATGATGCCAGTAGTGCAAAGTTTTTCAAGTCCAATGAGTTACCGGAATTAGCATTTGATCATGCGATTATTGTGAAGGATGCATTTCAGAGGGTTTCATATGGAGTTTTGTCCAAAATGTAAGGTATTGATGCTTCCACAAGGAGAGTTTTTTGTCTGTAACTCGTGTGGAGCGAAAAAGAAGAAACAGGGAAGCGATGTTGTTGTGGAGAAACAAAAACAGAAAGAAACAGTCGTTTTGGAAAAGAAGATTGATATTCTGCCAAAAACACGGACTGAGTGCCCGAAATGTGGGAATAACGAGGCGTTTTGGATTTTGCGGCAGACTCGGGCGAGTGATGAACCGGAAACCAGGATCTTTACATGTACGAAATGTGAACATCGCTGGCGGCAGTATTAAATAATGTTTTTCTTCTGAGATAGTTGATTTGGTCGTTCCCTTCGGTTCTTCAAATTGGATAGAAAAGTATATTAACAATTGTTAACTACTATGTTGTGGATGAAGAACACCACCGACCTTTCTCAACTGAACCAAAATATTATTGACACCTTTGAAGAAGTCAAAAAAATCGTGCAAAAAAACGAGAAACGATCGCGAGGAGGATTGATGCTTGGACTGCAGGAAATCGGTGCATCTCTCGATGGGTTCATCGGTGCGTACTACCCGGTCGCATCCAACATTATCATCGTGAATAAAACACCACTTCGTCGTATCCTTGAGACTAACAAGACACTGCTCAAACCCTACATCTTTCATGTCCTGCTTCACGAGTACATCCATGCACTTGGTTTTCTCGATGAAGCGACCACAGGGCAAAAGACATACGAAATCAGTAAACAGCAGTTTGGGGAAAATCATATCATCACCCAATTATCAACAAACATCAGGAAGTTCTTCCCAAATCTCGTCTATCCAATCCATGGATGGCTTCCGCAGAAAAAAACACCACCTATAGAGCTTGTCCAGGGTTTTGATGTTTCAAGCACAAATCCCTATATTACCTAAAAAAAAAAACGATGAATCGATGAACTGATTTTTTTTCATATTTCCACTAAACAGAAAATTATATAAATACATCAAAATAATAGGTATGTATCTCAAAGAGGAAAAAATGAGGTCTCTCTATGTATAAGAAAATGTTCTTTGCAGGAATGATAACGTTTCTCTTCGTAGGACTCATCGTATCACCAGCAACCGCGGAGATGACTCAGACAGACGATACATCGAATCAAGAAACACGTGCAATTGAAAGATTCATGGAGGACGTTGAAATCATCGCAGCTGAATCACAGAGCTTCTCTGAGTTTATTGAAAAACTCCAGACCATCTGTCTAACGAACGAATATATTAAATATCCCGTCGTTCAGGATTTGATTGCACGAATGTTACAGTTCCTCACAAAAGAACGAGCACTCTCGTCTACAGGGTTGAACCTTCTCAACCTCTTTGGAGCATTTGCCTCAAAACTCAGTGCGAACTACTTTGTCATCAGTTATGGAGCGTATCACCGATTAAACCCACGTAAAGAAAATTCTATCGACCGATTCAAAGAAAGACTCTCCATGTGGCGATACTCAGATACAGCCAAACTGCTGAAAGGAAGAACCCTGATCTTCGAAAGACATCCATTCGGGATTCATCAGAAAATGCTTGGTCCCCAACTTGGATTCATGAAGGGATTCAAAGGCATTTTCATTGACATCGAAAGCAAACTGACAGGGAACGCATATGTGTTCTTTTTAGGCAGAGTCCATCGGATTCGTGCATTCGATCTTACCCCACTCTCGAAATAGGTTCTTCGGTACTTTTCTCCTCTTTTTTCTTCTTTACTCAAAAATGTTCACGAGGGAAATAAAGTCGTTTATCCCGAGGAAAAATTAGACAATTGCATTACCCAACGTAGAAAATTATATAAATAGTGAAGATAATATACATTTAATCGAAAAAATCCAAATTCGATAACGAGGGTAAAAATATGACGAAAATAAAAGGAATGCTTACAATAGGCGTAATTCTTCTTTTTCTGGGAGTTATATTTAACCCAG
>JBFYMQ010000060.1:0-12070 GCA_041304825.1 Thermoplasmatales archaeon | reverse complement strand
CCTTCCAACCATCTATTGATAGTCTTTGGTAAAAATTCTCTAACTTTATCAAAGAGCTTGCCAACGGATCCTGTCGAGGCACCTGCTGTTGCACTTGACGCTGCAGCAATACCCATTGCAGCTATACTTATTGCTCCAGCGGTCACAATGACTCCAACTACTCCGCTTTCGATAGTAGGCGCCCAAGCAGTCGGGGTAAGGTTGCTGTTCGAAGATTCTGGCGTAACAGAAGAAAAATTTCCAGGTGAGTAGGAAGAACCAAATGCGTAGACCTTTCCATCATATGAGCCTACAAACATCACACCACCTGCAATGGTAGGTGAAGAAAATACACCACCGCCCGTTCTATAACTCCACACTAAGACCCCGTTTGTAGCATCAAATGCATATATTGTATTATCCCAAGAGCCAACGTAGACAATACCATCTGCAACAGCTGGGGAAGAATACACTGGCCCATCTGTTGTTTGTGACCAAATTTTCGTCCCTGTTAAAGAATCAATCGCATAGAGAATATTATCCTCTGATCCGACATATACAACGCCGTTATACACCGCAGGTGATGAAGAGACCTTTGCTCCCGTAGGGTATTTCCAGATTTGCCTGCCGTCTGATGTTTGAAAAGCATATACGTTTGTATCAGTTGAGCCGACGAATACAATATTATTCACAACCGCCGGGGAAGAATTTGTATACGTATCCCCATCTCCGGTAAGAGAACTCCAAATTTTTTCTCCTGTGACCACATCTAAAGCATAGAAGGTGCCATCCTGCGAACCAAAATAGACTACTCCTTCTACGACTGCAGGGGAACAACGAATGTGACCTGCTGTCGTATAGTTCCAAATTTTCGCACCTGTATGAGCATTTAAGGCGTACAGATTGTTGTCCGTTGTACCAATAAAGACGACATCGTCAATAACCGCGGGTGACGACCACGCTGCTCCACCAGCTGTGAATTCCCATATCTTCCCACCTGTTGAAGCATTTATAGCAAAAATTACTCCATTATTTGATCCTACATAGACTACATTATTTGCAATAGCAGGAGTAGACCAAACAGAATCCCCTGTTGAGAACCTCCAAATTTGAGCACCTGTGCTTGCGTTTAAGGCAAAGATATCTCCGTTGAAAGATCCCACATACGCTCGCTCTTCAAGAACAGTAACAGAGGTACGTATTTGACTATCGAAAGTACTTTCCCATAGAATCTGGTTTGTTTTAGGTGCACTGGACAATGAGTATCTTGCATTGGAAAGATCATGACCAAACATTGGCCATCCATCAGATGGATTCAGAGTGGTTTGAGGAGTACTTGTTCCAGAGATCAAGCTGAGACTCACATCATCTATCCATGCAGTTCCGTTTCCCATGTTAAAGTCAATCAAGAAATACAATGCAACAGCATCTGAAGGCATAGCGGGCATGGTAAATGTAGGACTTTCGAAGAATGCCCAATCGTTCGTACCACCAACATATCCTATTTCCAAAATGTATCCATCAACAGGGGTATAATTGTTTGAGGAAACATATTCTAAGCCGATAACCACGCCACCCGCCACATTCAGTGTTTTTATCCAACCACTTATCTTAAATTGAGTTCCAGGACTTACCAACCCTGTTACATTTTGGTACAGTCGACCAAGACTTATAAAACTGGTTTCAACACCCTTGACTGAAGAAGCCCCAGAATGTCTAATTGACGTATCAATTGAATACACAGCAGTACCTGAAGTGAGGTTCCATGAACCAAGACCATCTTCAAAACCTGGATTCGACAGGATGTTTGTTTGTGCTAAAACCCCAGGAACAAGCGCCACCAATATCGAAAAGGAAAAAATTGCTAGAACCGAATGTACGATAATTTTTTTCATAGCAAGCCTCCACTCATTGCCCGGGGTTGTAGCACTAATTGAATTTAAATCTATTTATTTAAGAAAAATAAAACATAGCGATTAAATAAATCAAGAGCACTTATACAATGAAAGAATCAGCGGGCTTGGAGGGATTTGAACCCTCGGCCAATCGGTTAAGAGCCGATTGCTCTAGCCTAGCTGAGCTACAAGCCCTCCAGAAAGAGATTAAATCGAGTAACAGTCGCTATTATTTAGGCTTAACGATGGTAATAAATTTAAATAAAAGATGGAGTGATTATTGAAAAAGAATATTTTAATTCTTATCTATGGTCATCAAAATATTAATTAATAGATCTTATGATTGCGTGAGGCGACGTGAAGCGTGAAATACACTCTGAAGTGTCTCAAATGTGGGAAGAGTTACTCTGCGGACCATTTTATCTGTTCTTGTGAAAATAAATGCGATGCTCTTTTAAAAACAGTCTATGAAGAAAAATCCTTGATTATTGATGAATCCTACCAGGGGATCTGGCAGTATCACCAGTGGCTTCCGATACAAAGAATTGACCAACGATTGATTGACCAGGGGAGTTATTTTCACACCTATAAAAGCACAAAACTCGCAGCCCATCTTGGACTGCAGAACCTCATCATCTGCCTCAATGCATATCCTCACTGCCAGACCGGATCGTTTAAGGACCTGGAAGCACAGGTGACGTTCCAACGAATCATGAGCACGTTTGACTCGGGAAAACCTCTGGTCATGTCCTCTGACGGAAACAACGCGATCTCCTTTGTGTACTATTCAAATGTAATCCGCTACCCGATTTTCTTGTTCGCCACAGAGGACGCAAGGGTCAGACGCATCTGGTCCTTTTCCAAATCAAATCCTTACACACGGCTCTTCCCCATCTATGGCGATTACTATGATGCGATCAGCCTTGCCAACCAATTCTCCAGAGTCGAAGGATACTTATCTGAAGGCGGGTACCGGAACGTCGCTCGTCGTGATAGCGTCGGAACAATGATACTTGATGCAACAAGACTGCTTGGCCAGATCCCTGATCATTATTTCCAGGCTCTTGGCTCAGGCCCTGGCGCTATCGCTGCCTACGAAGCAGCAGAACGTCTTCTCATCGATGGACGCTTCGGGAAAAAACTACCGAAAATCCACGGCTCGCAAAACGACCCCTATACCCCGATGTACGATGCTTGGATCACCCACTCTCGGACAATCGATGAACGCTTCCAAAAAGAATCAGCAAAACACATGATCGACCAGACGGTCGCACATGTGCTAACCAATCGGTTTCCAGCGTATTCCTTAATCGGTGGAGTCTATGATGTGCTCCATGAAACCAACGGGGAGATGTACAGCATCACCAACGAAGAAATCGAAAAAGCCCAGACGCTGTTCGAAAGACTTGAGGGCATTAGCGTTGTCCCAGAGGCAGGGGTCACCATCGCATCCTTACAACAGGCGATACACAAAGAAACAATCCATCCACAGGATACGATTGTCGTGAATATCACTGGTGGTGGTAGAAAAGAAATCAGACGAGAACGGATGCATATTGAGCCGTACAGGTTCCTTCCAAAAAGACTACAGATAAATCAGAAGACGTTTGAAGAAAAAAAACAACATTCCCTAGAACTCATCCAAGATGCTCTTCGAACATACGGGGATAAGGTAGCGGTCGCCTGCAGCTGGGGAAAAGACAGCATGGTGCTGCTTCATCTTGCCAGAAGCATCAATCCGGATGTCCCTATTTTTTCTGTGTTAACGATCCATAAGCCCACGGAGACCTTTAATTTCATTGAACAGGTCGTAGAACAATACCATTTGAAACCAAAGTTTTTCATGGTCGGAGACACAACACCAGAAATGTTTTTGAAAAAAAATATCGAGGTCACGTTATTATCTCCCACGGAGTATCAACGACAGGCTGAAAAAACAAAAAAAGAAACAGGTCATGAAATCTATTCCGCAGACCCGGATCTCTGCTGTAAATTATTAAAAGTCGTCCCGGTCCGTTACGCGTATACGACCCTTGGATTACAAGCATGGCTCAGCGGGCTACGCAGCTCAGAGGGATACACAAGGAAGTACGTAGCTGAAATCGAAAAGATAAGTGACCATGAGACAAAAATCAACCCGCTTCTTACCTGGACTGAAGAAGAGATATGGAAGTATATAAAAAACAATAAATTACCGGTACATCCCTGGTATAAAAAGAAATATATTGATGGACGAAAAATAAGATCATTAGGGTGCGAACCGTGCACAGTTCCAATCTTCGACCATGAAAGTGAACGAGACGGTCGATGGAGAAAAACCCTTAAAAAGGGTGGGGAATGTGGGATTCATACACGCTCAGCAAGTGAGAGATCATGAGAATCGCAAAAGGTTGTTGGTCCTGGGTTGCTCCCCCATTGTTTCTTAGCATTTTGTTTTCCGCGCTATGTTGGTTTTCGCTATGGTTCCTTGCAGGCTTCATCCCAGCGTTCTGTGTCCTTGTTTTTTTCCTTATTTTCTTCCGTGACCCAGAGCGAACCATTGCCCAAGGGATCATCGCACCAGCCGATGGGCTAATCAGAGATATCAAACAGGAGAAAAACCAGGTTCTTATCTCGACATTCATGGAGGTCAATAACGTCCATGTCAACAGAATGCCTCTCGATGGACGCATCACAAAGATGACGCATTTCCCAGGCTATCATCTGAGGGCTTGGAAAAAGGAATCAGATCTGAACGAACGAGTCGTAATCATAATAGAAACAAAGATCGGAGAAATCACCGTGGTGCAACTCGCAGGTCTTATTGCTCGACGCGTCTACCCATATATCAAAGAAGGTGATGGGCTGAAGAAAGGGGATCGCATCGGGATCATCAGGCTTGGCTCACGGGTCGATGTGTATCTGCCTGCAGATAAAATACAATCAATCCCAGTAAAGATCGGGGATTTGGTAAAAGCCGGGGAAGACACTATTGCTTTTGTAAAAGAGTAATGAAGAAAGTTATTCTTTTGCCTTGGTTTTTTTTGTTTTTTTCGTAGTCTTTCGTTTCGGCTTCAGACTGGGTTTTTCTTCGATCTCTTCAGCTTGGATCGTTTCTGATGGTATTTCTTCAGGTACTGTTTCTGTTGTTGAGTCTTCTGGCAGGGGTTGAACATCTGAGACATCTGCCTTGGAGATATATTTTGCGTCGATCCTTTCTGTGATATACACGTCCTTTCCTGCGTGATAAATCTTTACATCATCTTCTCTTGCTTGCTTTCCATCGATGTGTAAGATGAGGGGGATCTCAGTTCGAACCTTCCCTGCTTCGATTGCTTTTTCCATGCTTCCGCTCAGATGGACGTTTTTTCGATCAATTGGATTGAGGCCGCCCTCAAGAATGATGTCGATTTCTTCCTCAGTGACCGGGTAATAAAAATCATCAATCTCCGCGAGTGGTAAATCATCAAGTCGGATGTCTATGGTATGTCCGTAGGTCGCCCGTATCATCCCGCCATCTACCTGGTATCTGCCCTTTGAATCAGTCAGTGCGATCGCCTCGATATGATGGTCGCGGAGCCATTGAAACCCTGATCTGCTCCCACCGACCGCTTCGACAAACTCAGAGATATCAACCCAGCCGTGACCATCCATAGTCACCCCAAGTTTTTCTGGGAAATGGCGAAGAACCCCGGCCATGATACGACCAAGGGAGTCAAGTTCACGATCACTCATGAGGAACTTTCCTTTTGTATTACATACCGGACAGACGTCTCCACGGAAATATCCATGTTCGTCACATTTTCCAAGCATAGTTTCACGTTCTGTAATAGCATAAGATGTATAAGTTTTTGTATTCCTTGTTCTATTACCCTGTTGGTGGACCCGTGGAACAAGAAGAAATGAAAAAACAAGCTGCGGAGAAAGCAGCACAATATATAGAAGATGGGATGATTATCGGACTGGGGACAGGCTCCACGGTTGAATTCGCGATAAAAAAGATTGGAGAGCTGGTGAAGAACGGTCTGAAAATCGAAGCAATCCCCACCTCGTTGAAAACCAAGAGGCTAGCTACAGAACTAAAGATACCATTGGTTGAGCTTGATGATCGTGTTGAGATAGATCTTACGATTGATGGAGCTGATGAGGTTGATTCGAACTTGAATTTGATTAAGGGTGGCGGGGGCGCACTGACACGGGAGAAGATCATCGCGTACCATTCCAAGAAGGTCATTATCATCGTCGATGAAACAAAGATAGTCAAAGGTCTTGGTTGCGACTGTTCCCTCCCGGTCGAGGTCACAAAGTTCGGCTGGTCAGCGACCAAGAAGGTCCTGGAAGGCTTAGGATGTACTGCTGAGTTACGGAAAATCATGGACGAGGCGTTCATCACCGATAACCAGAATTACATCATCGATTGTGATTTCGGGAAGATAACAGATGCTGAAGCATTAGAAAAAGAGATTAATAACGTCCCTGGCGTCCTGGAGAATGGGTTGTTTATCGGTCTTGTTGATGAGGTTATCGTGGGCAGTAAACAAGGGATGATGACCTTGGAGCGACAGGATATCGTACAGTAAACCCCGGTTGTTGCCGTAGAAGGATGGCTTAGACAAATGCTTTTCTCAGAGATGAACGCAAAAGACGCTTTTAAGTCCACAAAACAAAGGATGGTGAAATACCAGGCCGAGTTTTTAGAGCAAATCAATTCAATCGAGGTCGATGCGCATTGGTTCCGTCGTGTGTTCCATACGTTTGCTGCGTCGTTCGTATTCTATTACCTCCTGCCAGATGAGGAATGGATGAATGCCATCAAGATAGCGGTTCCGATCATAATCGTATTCTGCATGACAGCAATTGAATATCGACGGCTGCGAGGCTCTCTTGATCATCAACGATTTTTCGGTTTGAGAAGCTATGAGAAGAAACGACCGGCAAGCTACCTATATTTTGGAATTGCCGTGGTTCTGCTCTTTCTTCTGTTCCCTCAACAGATTGCTATCCCCTGCATCCTGTGTGCGTCCTTCACCGATCCGATCATCGGAGAAACACGGTATTATCTTGGGAAAAAAAAGGCATATATAATCGGGTTTATCCTTTCTCTGTTCTTTTTCCTGATAACATGGTATCAAGCAGACTGGTGGGCTCTGATACTTGTCTCGGTGATTGGTGCGTCGGGAGCATTGGTTGGTGAGGTAAAGAAGCTCCGTTTTATTGATGATGATTTCATGATTCAGATTTTACCGGCGATACTTTTATTTATCCTTTGGCAAGGGTTACTTCTCGAAGGGAGTAATATACTCCCTCCACCGATGATCCATCCGTTGTAAAAAATGAGATAGTGCTATGGAAAAAAAGAAAGACAATCGGAAAGAAAATATTCAGAAACTTTTGGTACGGTTGGAGTTATGGTTCGCTCCTTTGTTGATCATCATGCCTATGAGTGTGGCCATGTTCTTTCTAGGAGATTGGTATTTTAGAGGATTCGCTCAGGGATCTTCCCTGTACAATGGTGAGCTTATCCTTGGTCTGTTGCTCTTATGTGTGAATTTTGTCTTTGATGTATTATTCCTAAGATCAATTCGATTACAAAAGAAAAAAGATTTTTAAATAAATACGTAAAACAAACAAATGTAAGGAGGATTATTTGAATATATTTTTTATTGTTATTTGAAAATCAACAGCGAACTATAAGCCTATTATTTCTTATATGAAAACTAGGATTATACATGAAACGGCGACCAATTAATAACATATTCTCTGTAAACATGAGAAACATCATAATACACATAATGATCCAAAAATTGTTCTTTAAATTTCTCTAGTATATTCCGCAGCATTTCGTCGTTCTCAACATAAATTTCGACAGAGAGATCATATTTTCCTAATATTTCATGGACGAAGACACAGGTATTGGTTTTATCAAAGAAATCAATAATGCGGAGGATTAAAGCAGGATCCTTAAGAGCAATATCGATTTGGATGAGTTCTCGACTGAGCTGCACAAGGTTCATATCCGTGGTGTATGCAACAATTATACCGGCGTGTTCCATTCTTTTAATATGGTATCTAATCAAACGAGAATCAACCTTCAATGACTGAGCAATATCACTTAACTTCATTCTCGCGTTTATAGAAATTGATTTCATTATCCCTAAATCGATTTTATCCAAAGAATAATTTTTCAATTCTACATGATTAAATGTTTTCTTTATAGTATTCCCTTTAAAGAGAAACTTCTGGTTCAGCTTGTGTGTTTTTATCAAAATAAGAATATTTTTCTCTTGTACATACATTCCAAAAGTATTTAAAAAACATTGTAAAAAGCCTTTTAATTCACTTGGATTTTTTTGAATAGTCAAAAATACTAGGTCATACTGACCTTCAATTATCCTGAGATTCGCGCAGGTTGGGTCATTTGTGATATAATCAATTATTTCCATTTCTGTAGATGCAGTAAGTTTGTAAAATTTTAGATAGATTCGATAATATGAATATCCAAAAAGAGAGGCGTTGAATATGGTGTATAGACGATTAATCCAACCATTTTTTTCTAAACGTTTGATTCGGTAATTAACGGTTTCTTTGGGTAATTTCAATTTTTTTGCTATTTTTGAAGCTGATATTCTTGAGTTAATATCAAGTTCGAACAAAATTTTTTTATCATATAAGTCTAATTCTTCCATTGTATATGCATGAAATCTAATTTTATTTTAAATAATTTTGTTTTTGAGCAAATATTGAATAAAAAATTTTTAAAGGCACAATAAATTAATAACAGTGGGACGTCTGTAAATAACGCACTCTGGGTTAGAAGAAAATCGAGGTGCCTCTTTTCCCTTTCCCGTCATTCTCCTAGGAGAGGTACCTCAGTTACCATCCAATACCCACTATCGAATCACCATTGCTCAGCGCCAAGCGATAATGTTTATGTTTCTCTTAGAAGGAACAGAGGAAAATGATTATGCTGAAAAATACACAACAATATAGACTTGTTCTCTTTGATATGGATGGAACGTTACTTAGTGGGAGAACGATTTATGTTATCGCAGAAAAAAAAGGATTTACCGATCAATTGTCTACGATTTTAAATAATACAACAGAGCCTTATGAAAAAAGCATTGAAATAGCCAAACTCTTGAAAGGAATACCGTACCAAGAAGTACTAGAAATTTTTAAAAAAATTCCTTTCCAAGAACACGTTGATAGCATCATTTATTTCTTACGAAAAAATAAGATAAAAACAGCACTCGTAACTGATGGGTATCAGAGTTTTGCAAATGATATAAAGAAACGTTTAGGTTTAGATTACGCGTTTGGTAATAGACTTACGATAAATAATCAGGCAATTACTGGTGATATCTTCTTTCAAAATCAAGTATTGCAGCGGAGTAGTAATGGTAAAATCTATTCTATCTGCAAACGTTCCGTCCTAGATTTTCTCTGTATGACAATGGATATTACCCAAAAAGAAGTCATTGCCATAGGAGATGGACCCGTTGATATCGATATGATTGAAGCTGCGGGTTTGGGAATTGCATATAGAGCTTCACCTGAAGTACAGATCCATGCCGATATCGCAACAGATGATTTGCGAGTAATCTTAAGATATATTGAGAGGTGATTTGAATGGATATGAAACAGGACGAAATAACCACACTACATGATTTGTATGCAGATACGACGCAACTGATGAAACAGGTTAGGGATGTTGCAGCCGAACTTCCGGTCTCTGTAGTTATGCCCATGCTTTATAAAGAGATAAAAAACGAAGCGTTGGAAAATATCTTAAAACATCTGAATAAATGTACGTATTTAAAAGAAGTTATTGTCCCATTAGCTGCAAATAACGAAGAGGAATTTAATCATGTAAAACGATTTTTTTCAAAATTAACAATTCCAAAACTAATCATCTGGTGTAACGGTCCAAAAATTACGAACCTGTTGACTCAATTGAAAACTCAGGGATTGGATCTCACCAGCTACAGCGGAAAGGGACGCGACGTATGGATTGCACTTGGAATCGCAAGTATTGAATCGTATGGGATAGCCCTCCACGATGCTGATATACAAAGCTATGATGAATCACTCCCAACGAAACTTTTATATCCACTCCTTGAACCGGAACTAGATTTCAAATTCAACAAAGGATACTATGCTCGGATAAATATCGATAAAACTGCGATGTACGGACGAGTATTCCGCCTGTTTCTTCACCCGCTACTCCGCTCCCTAGTTGATGTGTTACACAATGAACCGGATTTTATTCGTTTTCTCCGTGCATTTCGCTATCCTATCTCCGGGGAATTTGCCTTAACCAGTGATCTTGCCCGTGATTTAGACATTCCATCGGGTTGGGGAGTTGAAATCGGCGTCATGGCAGAAATCTATCGAAATATCGCTACAAAAAGAGTATGTCAGACCGATCTTGGTTTCTATGAACATAAACATCAAGAGATAGGTGATTCAACGAAAGGTCTTGTGAAAATGTCTGGGGATATTTTTAAAAGCTTACTGCGGGTTTTAATCGAAGAAGACCATATTGAAGTGACACGATCCTTTTTACTTTCTCTTAGAGTCCTGTATCATAAAAACGCTCAAAGTTGCATAAAGGAATATCATGCAGATGCGCATTTTAATGGAATAAATTATGATAGACATTTAGAAGAAACCATGGTAGAACAATTCAGTAATGAACTGATGACTGCAGCAAACAATTATACTCTTGAACCCGTATATACTCGTTTACCCGACTGGCTGAGAACAATATCTGCCAGAAGAAAAATCAGGGAAGAACTCCTGGAAATCGTTATGGAAGACAACAAATACTGAAATCTCTTGAAAAATATTAATAGAAAAAATGTTATGAAATTTAGCACCGCTATCCGACAACCAACGCGGACACGATTGGAACTCTTAGGAAAAGCAGATATTGTCATTGGGATACCATGTTTTAACAATGAAACAACTATCGCCCATGTTATTCAAACAGTCGAAAAAGGTTTAGCTCTCCATTATCCAACTAAACATTGTGTTGTGATCATCGCCGATGGTGGCTCTGTTGACGATTCCAGAGAAAAAAGCGAAGACCTGGAAAAGAGTCCCTGGATCGAGCGTATCATCTCCATCTATCGAGGCGTACCGGGAAAAGGATCAGCGGTACGAGAAATTTTTGAAGCAGCAAGTATACTGCGTGCTGAGGCATGCGTCTTGTTTGATTCAGATATTCGATCGATTACCACTGGATGGGTACAACGGATGGTAGATGGAATAATAAACGACTCCTATGACTTTATTGCCCCATATTATATGCGATATAAATATGATGGGACAATAACGAATAACATTGTATATAATCTAACAAGAGCATTGTATGGTTATCAAATCCGTCAACCGATTGGTGGTGATTTTGCTTTTTCCTTGCCTCTTATAGAAACGTATATTTCCAAAGATGTTTGGGAGACAAATGTCGCAAAATATGGCATTGACATTTGGTTGACAACGACTGCTTTAACACACAAGGTAAAAATCGCTCAGGCTAATCTTGGTGTGAAAATACATGATATAAAAGATCCTGCAGAAAGACTCGGCCCAATGTTTCATCAGGTCGTCTCAACATTGTTTAGTTTAATGGAAGAAAATGAAAAAATCTGGAAGGAAGTAAAAGAAAGTAAACCAGTCCCCATCATCGGTCCAAAAGTAATGATACAACCTCAACCATTCTCGATCGACGTTCAAAGATTAATCAGAGATTTCAGAATAGGGTATAGTAATTATAACGAAATATGGAAAAAAATCATATCATCTGAAGATTGGCAAATTATCGAGTCTTTGTATCAAAAAACGGAAAAAGATTTTTTTATGGAAACAGAGAACTGGGCGAAAATACTCTATGATTTAGCTGCTGCGTACCACCATTGGAAAGGAGGAAATCGAAGAATAATGGTCAACCTCATGACGCCTCTCTATTATGCTCGTGTTGCATCTTTCATAATCCAAACAAAAGATATGGATACTGAAGAAGCAGAGAATGTTGTAGAAGAACAAGCAAAAATCTTCGAAGGAAAAAAGGATTATTTAATTACACGATGGGATGAAGGCGTCGATTATTACGAAAAATTTGAAGAACTTGAATAATGTGTTATGAAAAAAAAATTGAATAAATACTTGTGTAATTTAAAAAAATTGAAATAAGATATATACAGAATTTATGATTG
>JBFYMQ010000059.1:0-12154 GCA_041304825.1 Thermoplasmatales archaeon | reverse complement strand
GATAACAGTGAAGTTTGCACCTATGCCAAGGGTCGCTTGGTTCCCTGAGAAGTCCTTTGGTTTTATGAATAACCCACCCTCAATGGTGACATCACAGGTGACATCGGTCGCAGTCGTATCTCCAACATTCGTAACAATCACGGAAAAACCGTTTCCACCAGCAACATCAATGCAGAATGCTGGGGCTGGGTCTCCGGGTACATGTTTGAATATTCCACCGGTGAACTCATCGGTGTTAAAGGAACCTGCCCATCCGATCTTCCCGGTCGTAAAACCTAGGCTCAGCATCGGTGTTCCAACGACATCTGCATACTGTGTCCAGGTATGCCCCCCATCAAGACTATACGAAGCACCGGAGGCACCATCTGTTGCCCCTGTGCTGATGTACATATTCACAGTCCCAGGGATATAACGGAGATCATAATTGTAACAAGGACCGGTAAAGTCAACCTTCTGCCAGGTGACACCACCATCGGAGGTTTCTGACAAGGCAGCAGAACCAGCGGTGTTCATATCGAACACAAGACCATGGTTTTCATCTTTGAAGGTTGGTTTCGTATAGGAACGTAGAGGTGTTTGTGCAACGGTCCAATGAAGACCTTGATCAATGGATCTGTACAGACGTCCCATATTGGTTCCAAACCAGATCGTATCGCCGACGACACAATACGAACCTGAAAGACCATACTCACCTTGTAACGGATCAGGGATATTTTCTGATGGAACCCGCACCCAGGTTGTTCCACCATCGCTGGTTGTGTAAATCTCGTAGTACCCATCGGCAGGATCACCCATGCACCATCCGACACTAGCATCCCAGAAATGCACGCAATTGGGAAAGGAACCTAGCAGGTTAAAACTCGCAGATTCCTGCCGCATCCAGGTGTTTCCTCCATCGGAAGTGCAGTAGAGACCCATGACTCCATTCTGATGCGCATACAGCGGCGCCCAGGCGGACGTGGCATCGAGAGCAAAAATCATTGAAAAATATAAATTCACTGCATCAGGGATCGTATGAGCTGACCAGGTAGTACCACCATCGATGGTTATCGTGTAATCTTGACAGGGGTACGCCGGAGTATCTCCATTAAAAGCTGATGCCCAGACGATGCTGTCATTCACACAGCAAATGTAGCTAATGCCACGGTTTCGATCTGAAAAAGTAGTTGCTTGTTCCATCCATTCTCCTGTGGTAAAAAAAGTACTTGTGCCCAGAGATTTCAGTAGGACCGGTGGTGTTTGAGGCTCTCTTGCAGATATCGGCATAACCAATGTCAAAGAAACCGCAGCTCCGAAGAATAAAAGAATGATTCCGACTGCCAAGCCTCTCTCAATTAATAGTTTTTTTGTCATTGTCGTCCCCCGTCTACGGCTTAATAACACATAACTGTTTAAAAAACATATCCTCAGAAACGGGTACTAAGTGTTCAATATCATAAAAAGGGAATGATAAAAATCATTTTCTAAAATCGGTCTCAGAAAAGGGGGGAAAGGGAAAGTATGGAGGCAATATGAAGAGTTTACTATCCCTTAGTGTATCCAAAGGGGGAATTCCATGACCATGAATACCTTCCCAATCTCTACAAGTATAAATTAATCCGCCAGAAGTATTAATAATTTTCTATATAGATATATGCAATTGTCGATAATTTATTAAAAAAACCCCGAGAAACAGACAAACGAAAACAAATCTATTTTTCTATGATCTCAAAAAGATTACCAGAAAAATCTCGTACAAACAGCAACTGTTTCTTTTCTTTTTGTATGAAAAACGGTTTCAGCCCATGCTGCTGACACCGCGCGACAAAATCAGCTTTATTGTCAACCATGACACCAATATGCACAAACGAAGATTTCAAAAGTCCCGGATTGATAAAGATCTCAAACCGTGCCTTCCCATTGTCATACGTCTCCATTTGCACAGACCGGTCGGTCTGGAAAATCGATACACACAACTCTTGAGGAAGCAGCGTGCTTTTCACTTTCGGAACCCCAAGGACCTTGATAAAAAAAGTATCAGCAGACTGCGCACTAGCACATTCCAAGGCCACATGCTGAACGATCACCTCATGTTCCATAGATATCACTTCACAAAAACAGATGAGTAAAGAGAATTTAAAACAAGCTGCTAAAAAGAAGATTTCATTCATCACAATGTTCTAAAAGCAAGAACACAATTCATTTCTCATGAATACTCTTGACGGGATGAAACAAGGGACTATCTATCATGTCTTCATCGATCGGTATGCAGGATTTCACAGCACAAAAAACTGGGATCAGCCAATTTTTCTAGGCGGAAACATCAAAGGGATCATCGAAAAACTCCCCTATATGACGGATCTTGGGATCACCACGCTTTGGATCTCCCCGTTCTATAAAACCTCCGCGTACCACGGATATCACATCACCGATTTTTACCAGGTTGACCCCCATTTCGGAACACTCGATGACATCAAGGAACTCATCAGACAGTCCCATAAAAACAACCTTCATATCATCGCAGATTTCGTCCCGAACCACTGCTCAAAACATCATCCGTTCTTCATAGACGCACAACATAATAAAAACAGCGAGTACTACGATTGGTTCACCTTCACAGACTGGCCAGACCAGTACCTCTGTTTCCTTAGTGTACGGGACATCCCGAAACTGAACCTCAACAACCCCGCGGCACGAGACCATATCGTCAATGCCGCGAAATACTGGCTCAGCCTGGGGTTGGACGGTTTCCGCCTTGATCATGTCATCGGACCGTCAAATGGTTTCTGGGAACACTTTACCAAAGAAATCAAACACAAGTTTCCAAGCACCGTTCTCATCGGTGAAGCCTGGATGATGGGTATCAAAAGACACGAGCTGCGCACCCTGCATGTCCGACACAAATACAGGAAATGGTTCGCAGGTGATTCATCAGACAGCCTCTTCAAAGAATATATTGGAACGCTTGATGGCGTCCTGGATTTCAAAGTCCAAAAGCTCATGAAACAATATATCATCAACAAGACCTTATCAGAAAACACCTTCAGAAAACAGCTCCGCAAGCATTACGCGCAATTCCCAGAACAGTTTTCACTCCCCACATTCTTAGACAACCATGACATGGACCGATTCCTCTTTCAGGCGGGAAACGACAAGGAAAAACTAAAAAAAGCTGCAGCAGTCCAACTCTCATTACCGCAACCAGCGATCATCTACTACGGTACGGAGACCGGGATGACCCAGACGACATCGCAATGGAAAATCCCCACAAACGGTGACCTACAGGCACGTGCTCCAATGAACTGGGAGACACCAGACAAAGAGCTCCATGAAATTTACAAAAAACTCATACAAAAAAAAAGAACAACAAGTCATAAAATAAAAAGGTAGTATCACAGTAAAGATACCGCATTCCAGCCGTTGTTGATATATATCCTGGGCCAGGGGGTTTGTTTTACTCTTAATCAAATAATACTAGAAAATTGTGTTCTGTTTGTATTTATTTATATTTTTTTCAAAATTTGATAGTTTTGTACAAAAATTACATTAAAGAATTTAATAAGTGGTAGTTATTATTGCATATATGGAGGAAATATATGCATAGAAAAATAATTGGGATTTTGATGTGTATGCTTCTGATCGGACCACCACTATTAACCGTTAGTGCATTCGAACAACAAGATGAAGCACTAGACCAAAGCACACCGCTAGGATCTGATGGTTATATATGCGGTATTAATAATGACTTTCTTGCTCAGTCATTCAAACCAAAACTTTCCATTCTCTCAAAAGTGGAACTTGGATTGTGGAAACAGCAAAATATCACGGGCAATTTTACCATTTCAATTCGACAGAAACTCAACGGAGAGAATCTTGTGGTAAAAACAGTGTCCATCGAGGAGGTCCCCTGGATGACTTATGGTGATTGGGTCACGATTGATTTTGATGACATTACTGTCACTCCGAATAAACGGTATTACATCTTTTTTACCTCCGATGACACCCGGGTTGTCTTTTGGATTATGACCACATACACTCCCTATTTGCGGGGTCGACCATGGACATTCGGTGGTTCTCTACCTTTTTGGATACCATTATGCTTAACGGTAACGAAACTCCCTGACTTATGTTTCAGAACATATGGATATGACTAATTTCCAGTGGAAACAAAGGGGTGTCAATTGTTATCGAGCGCAACGTTGACATAAAACGATGATATATTTGTATACAGGGGGAGAACCGGAGAATCACAAGGATGGTTTTTTCTTGTTTTAACTCTGTTAAACGGTAAAACGAGAAATGTCGTAAAAAAAGAATAAAAAGTAGTTTTTCCTTCGTCCAAAAAGAAAAAGAAAAAACCACGTTCGAACGATCTAGATATATATCTACTTAGAATCTCTTTGGCCGATGTTTCTGATAACAGTCCCTGCAGTAGACTGGTCTGTTACCATCTGGTTTGAACGGAACCTGGGTCTCCTTACCGCAATCTGCACAAGTAACATCGTGCATTTCACGTGGTGCACCAAAATCCCGACCACCACGATCGGATCTATCTCTTTTTTCCATTATTATATACTTCCTTTTTTATATTCGGTTCTTTGTTTCCTTCGAACCGCTGGACTGGCATATAGAAAACAGGTATTTAACCTTATGGATGAGCACAGACAAGGCAGACGACAAAAGCTATTTATAACATTACATCGTTAAATACAGTAAAGAAGAAGGGGGCTAAATCAATGAAGAAAAAAGATTTCATCATTATCATCAGCATACTTGCCACACTACTCATGGTGATCGGTAATATCCAAGCAGAAAACATCCAACAAAACAATTCTAAAATAGTATCTCTTCAGATAACAATACACACTCAATTTTCTCAACCAGCACTACAAGCAGACGACCCCTATGCAACCATCCACCTCGCGGAAGCGACCGGATATCGAACTATCCCAGGTGAACCAATCCTGCCCCGGGTCATGAAAACCATTGAATTACCATTCGGGTCGACCATAAAAACAATGAGTTGTTCTTTCACCAGCCAACCGCAGATCCAACTCAATCAAAAGATCACACCCGCTGTTCAACCAATGCCGTATCTCAACGAGAATCCGACGATACAACCATGTGAGAACACGGAAATCTACTCAAAGAATCAAATCTTCCCAGAGACATGGTACTCCTACCGGCTCACCGGCGGACTCAACAAGAAGAACATCCTGACGACGTTCCTCACCATCCAAATCAACCCGGTCCGATATAACCCCGTTTTAGGCACGATCAAATCTCTTGATTCCATCACCATTGATATCACCTACGAACCACCATCGCAGATGGTTCCCTCATACACCGATGCCTATGACATGATCATCATCTGCAAAGACTCCTACGCAGGGTTGCTCGAACCACTCGTCAGCCATAAGAACACCCATGGGATCCAGACAAAACTAATCCTCGTTTCAGATATCTACGATGAGACCTATTTCCCGGCACAAGGCAAAGACAAACAAGAACAAATAAAATATTTCATAAAGAACGCAAAAGAATCCTGGAACATCACCTATGTCATGCTGGTGGGAAACTACGCGCAGATACCAGCACGATACTCCAACCTTGAGACCGATACAGGCGGATTGTACGAGGAACTCAGATTCGTCTCCGATCTGTACTATGCAGATTTGTACACGGGCAACGGGAGTTTCTGTAGCTGGGACACCGATAACGACGGCCTCTACGCAGAATGGCCGTATCCTGAAGGCCATCCACAGGAAGATATCGTAGATTTGGTCCCCGACGTCCATGTCGCACGACTTGCCTGCATGTTCAAATCAGAAGTAAGAACCGTGGTAAACAAGATCATCACCTATGAAACCACCGCTGCTGAATCAGACTGGTTCAACCGCATGGTGGTCATCGGCGGCGACACCTTTGAAAAAAGCATCGAGGGGGGGACCGACTACAACGAAGGAGAAGAAGCAACAGCCAAAGCCTTAGGATACATGCCGCAGTTCACCCCGATAAAACTCTGGACGACCCTGGGGAATCTCACACTAGAAACAACCCAGGCAGAAATAGGAAAAGGATGCGGGTTCCTCTACTTCTGCGGTCATGGAAGCCCAAAATCATGGGCGACCCACAACAACGCGGATTACAAAAACTGGACCGGGATGTACAAGAACACAGACATGCCGGATCTAACCAATAAAGATATGTCTCCAATCCTCATCGTCGGGGGGTGTCATAACAGTGAATTTGACACCGCACCAAAGAATCTCATCCTGGGGTTCCTCAAAGAGGGATTCGACTACTTCCAGGTCAACGACACCTGGTTTGGGTCCTACTACAAATACAACTACGCCCTGGAATGCTGGAGCTGGGTGTTCGTAAAGGTCAAAGGAGGCGCAATCGCATCCATTGGAAGCAGCGGATTCGGGGGAGTCAACGTCGGGGATTACAACCATGATGACATCCCAGACTGCACCCAAGGCCTTGACGGATGGTTCGAATGTGAGTTCTTCCGCTTATACAACCAAGACAACATCACGATCCTCGGCCAGACCTACGATCAGGCACACACCAGCTATGTCCAAAACTTCCCGGTAGACACCTATCGATATGATGCCAAAATCCTTGAGACACACATCTTACTTGGCGACCCAAGTCTGAAGATTGGCGGATACCAATAAAAATAAAAAAAAAAGGATTGATACGTCTAAGTGTTACACGAATGTAACAACCAGGCGTCCTCAGGGATCTTCTTATAGATTTCGTACTGAGATTCCTCAACAGGCCTCCGAACTGCTTCAGCACGGATCCCATCGGAATTAAATGACCAGTAAAACTTCCGAATCGATTTCCCCTTCTCTTTTACCTCTTCACGTCTCAGACAAAGGAGGTTTTTCCCATGTAACTCGTAGAAGATCGAACGGATGTCCTTATGAAGCGACATATCCTCAACTTCTTTTTCTTTCTTGAACACTTTCTGGACTGTTTCAGCTAACGCGACTGCATCTTCCTTGCTCATATCAAACCCGTTTTTCAACGCCTTCACAAAGAGGGTATTCATCTTTTCTCACCAAATACCATTCTGTTGCTTTCATTATTAACGAGTTGTTGTACACCTGGTACCCAGGTTCTTTACAAGTAGTACCGAAAAGCTTTCTTCACCAGTCCACAATTAAGAAAAAACCTTTAAAAAAAATTCTTCAATGAATGTAAAGAAAAAAAAGATACTTTGTTGTTAGTCTTTCTTGACAATACCAACAATCGTAATAACAAACGCACCGATTTCAAGGATGTTAAAAAGCATCAAGGTCGTTGACTCATCACCAAGGGGAACGAATCGCAAAAGGATAAGGACTCCCCAGATCCCAGCACCTAATACTATCAAGGTCTTGTTCATCTGTTTCTCTCCTTACTATCCTGAACCTTCACATAGGATATGATGAAATGCCATTATAATACTTATCCTCTGTAGCTTGCTGAAGAAGGATAAGAATCTTCAAAAAACCTATTAACACCTGACTTGATGTTGACCTCATATGAAATACTATAAATTTCAAGATTCAGAAAACCATATACGCATCGGAAAAATCATCTGCCTTGCACGAACCTACAAGGAACACGCACGGGAAATGAACGCCACCGTCACGGAAGACCCCTTACTCTTCCTCAAACCAACAAGTTCCATTATTTATGACCATGAAACAATCATCATCCCAAAACGATCCCAGTGTTTACACCATGAAGTAGAACTAGGTGTCATCCTTGGAAAAAAAGGAAAGAACATCGGCGAAGAAGACGCAATGCATTACGTGCTTGGATACCTTGTTGCTCTTGATATCACTGCTCGTGACATCCAGTCCGTGGCAAAAAAGAACGGATGGCCATGGGCGATCGCAAAAGGATTTGACACCTTTGCACCCATCAGCGATGCGGTGATAAAAGAAAAAATCCCAGACCCACTTCATCTGAATCTCTCTTTAAAAATCAACGGGGTGGTCAAACAAAATGCAAACACAAACCAGATGATCTACCCACTCGAGCGAATCATCTCATTTATCTCTGAGATCATGACCCTGGAACCTGGTGACCTGATCCTGACCGGCACACCGGAAGGAGTCGGAGAAATAAAAGAAGGCGACGTTCTTGAAGCACAACTTGACAGCTTCTGCTCATTAACCGTGAACGTAAAACGAGAATAATCTCTCTAGATAATCCTTTTTTTCAGAAGACAGGTTTTACAGAGCTTCTGTGACGTCGGTTCACCACACGACGGACAGGTATTCAGTTTTGTGGGAGGATATTGTTTGAGCAACAAATCCTTGATGCTCTCATAACTATTCATGATACTATGCCGTGTCCCTGGCGTGTTCTCCTCAAGAGTATCGACGATATTACGAAAAGAACCACGCAACGCTCGTATCGAATACGGACATTCGGCATTATGAAACTCAATGTCCCTTACCAATGCATACAACATGACTTCTTTCTCAGGGATCATACGCAGAGGAAGCAGTCGAGGCACCAAACCAGGCTGAACCTTCGAATGAGGACCAAGACGGGCAAGCTTCTTCATGTCCCCGTTCGTAAAATTCATCAGAATCGATTGAGCCATATCATCAAGATTATGCCCCATCACCAGTTTATCCACGCCAAGCTCCTTTGTTTTTTTATTCAGACAGAACCTGCGGAACACTCCGCAGTAGCTACATTCCCCAAGTTCATCATGATGCAAGGCGACTTCATCCATCGTCACCCCAACCGCTTGCTGAAAAGAAATAACATGATGCTCAATCCCTAGTTCCTTACAATTTTTCTGGGCGATCGGCAGACTGGTATCACGATAGCCTTTAATCCCTTCATCAACGGTTATCGCATGCAAGGTGACATGAGGATGATGGGAAAAAATCTGATGCATGAGATACAACGTCACGGTACTATCCTTCCCACCGGACAAGGCGATAGCAAAGGTTGTCGTATCAGAAGTCTTCCCCTGTTTTTTGATATCTTTTTTCACCCGACGTTCAACATACTCAATGAAATGGTTGGTACAAAGATGAGCACCGCTATATCGAATGAACGTAATCGCAGGTTTCTTACATTTCAAGCATTGAATGGTCATGAAAAACCTTAAGAGCTCAAGGATTGGCAAATGCAGAATATATTGTTCTTTTAGTAGTTTGCTATAAACAAGAAAATAGAAGCAGAATGAAACCTTAAGTTTTATATTGCATGAATGCATATCAATTCTGAAAAGGTACACTCTAAATGCTAAAAGGTTGAGGAGATATGGTCATGCCAGTAAAAAAGGATGTTTGTAGCACCGGCATCGAAGAACTAGATTTGAAAATGTCAGGTGGAATACCACTGGGAAGCACGGTTCTTGTCACGGGATGTAGTGGTTCAGGTAAGACAACACTCTGCATGCAGTTTTTATTCAATGGCGCCAGAAAAGGGGAACGTGGCGTGTTTTTCACTATCACAGAGCCTCTCTTTAAACTGACAAAAAACCTCGAGGGTTTTGCATTCTATGATAAAAAACTGATAGAATCAGGGATGGTTAACATCATCGATCTTCGGATCATCAGTGAGCGATTAGGTTTAGACACGGAAAAATACACCGTCGAAGACGCAGGAGCCCTTCTTGATATCTTAAAAGACATCGCTGATGAGCTGGATGTGAAACGCCTGGTGATGGACTCCATCACAGCCCTGTGTTACCGACTTCAGACCAGGGAGATGATCCGGGATTTCATCTTTAAACTTGGCACATCCCTTGCGGTAATGAAATGCACAACAATGCTTACTTCAGAAGTCCCACCTCAGACGTTCAAATTCTCCCAATATGAGATCGAAGAGTTCATCTCCGATGGGATTCTTTTCCTTGGCGACATGGACCGGAAAGGAGACCTCATACGTACGTTACAAGTTATAAAAATGCGAGGAACCGACCATTCCCGAACAAAGTTTGCATTAAATATTTCTGCTCAACGTGGTATCGAGTTAGTACCATTGTTGAAATCAAATGAGTTTGAAGCATTCTTGAAACGATAGGAGAGAAGTGAAGATGGTAGATGCTGTTATTGAAGGCATAAGGGAACGAATCGCAGCAGCAATCCAGGTCAACCAATCCGTAGGGATCCAGGTCCCTGAGAATAGACATGGAGATTTACAAGAAGCTATCTTTGACTCCATGTGCAGAAACACCCATACCACCTGGACGTACGTTACGGTCAGTAAAACCTTTGATTACCTTACAAAGACGTTCAAAGAAGGGACCAAACAGACCAACATTAAATTTATTGATTGTATCTCCCGTGCCGCAGGGATATCAGAGATCGTTTCAAACTGTATTTATATCGAAAGCCCAGTAATGCTCGAAAAAATGATTTTAGAGATACTGAATAATTTCAAAGGGATGAAACGCGATTTGGATAAATACATCGTCATTGACTCCCTCAGTGCATTAATGATCTACAATGACCCTGAAATCATCAGGGAGTTCATGTCCCTAGTCATGAATAGAAGTAGATCAGAGAACATCCATGTCGTCTCCATACTTGTCGAAGAGGAAATGGACTCCAGCAAACTCATACAACTCAACGACAAGATCATCGTGTTACGAGATTCATTTATTGATTAAAGAGTACCAATTATGAGCGAATTAGAAATAAGAAAGAAGGAAAATGTACACGGCTCCTGGGAAGATATACCATCTGAAAAGGAACAGCTTACGGATTGGCAACACAGCGCATTTACAGCAGCTTTGGAAAAACTCCAAACCGAACATCGAAACCCGGATTCTGTAATGCGGATAGGCGAAGCCTTCGGCAGAGGACTGTTCGCACAGCGAATAAAAGACAAAGCACCGGACTGGACGATGAAAGAATGGTTTCAGGAGATTGAAAAGGACGTCTGGGGGCCACTTGGCACAGAATTTACCTTTACTAAAATTTCACATGATGTTACGACAACGTTTCTGAACAGAAATCCACTCGCACACAACTCACAAGAGCAGCCAGCAGCATCACTTTTTAATTTCGGAGTGATGCGGGGACTTTTCCTCAGTGCGTTCCCACAAGGGGAACTTGTCTTAAATGAAATGAAAAACAAAGACCGCCCTGAGTTCATCTTCAAAACAAATGCCTCAGCTAAAGATAAACTAGAACGCGAACGAGTAATCCGATCATTGACCTTTTTGAAGAAAGAAGACGGCGCCTGAGAGAATGCCACGAGAAGCATTTATCGACACCACGGTTCAAAAAAAAGAAGGGTTTATCCGTACCGGAATTGATAAGTTAGACCGATTGCTTGAAGGTGGAATCCCTAGTGGGTTCACCGTCGTTCTTCTCGGCAGCCCAGGAAGCAGCACTGAAATTCTTGTCAAACAGATTGCATCTTGCGGCAGCGTCACTTACATTACTACCGAAGAAACAAAACAAGAAATACTTGATACAATAAATCGATTCAAATGGCCAATACCAGAGATCGATTTTGTTGACATCTCCGAAAAATACTACTCAAATGTCTTACTAGGGGAACAGAAACGGGTCAGCATCTATGAACAACGATCGAAACTGAAACTCAAGGAACTCATTGAAATCGGATCAACTGCGATGCCATCGACTGCCACCGCCAGCGAAGATTTCTTAGCTGTTTTATCCAATAGGACAAAAAACGTTCCTGAGAAAAGAATCATCATCATCAACTCCTTAGATTTTTTCCTGAGCCAGTACGACCAGGAAGAAGTCCTACGAACTGTCTATGCGATAAAAGTGAATAACTTGAAGAACAAAGGTGCTCTGCTCATTGTGATGACAAAAGGAGTGCATGGCGATCTCTTTGAACGGAAAATGGAAGGACTTGCTGACGCAGTCCTTGAGCTTGATGTGATCCAGAAAGGCTCGTCTTTTGAGCGGTACCTCTCGGTGAAGAAAATGCGGAATTATGCGAAGAAAATAGGGATCGCTCGGTATGTGATTGATGACAGTGGATTTGTCCTTGAGATGATCGAACGCATCATGTAAAAAATACAAGTTTTTTTTATTGACGAATAACAAATAAAAAAAAAAAAAAAGGAGATTTTTTTCTCGGATTACTGCAAGGTTACTTTCGAGAAGAAAATCTTTGCTTGGATTGTTTTGGTCGCCCCAATGCCTTCTGCGCAGTTGACGTC
>JBFYMQ010000058.1:0-12449 GCA_041304825.1 Thermoplasmatales archaeon | reverse complement strand
TCTGCCGAGGGCCGAACCCTCACGACTCGCATGGCTTAGTCGAATCCCAATAGCAGTGACCTCTGGCAGGATCAACCAGAATCTGGCACACTATTATTAGTTATTATGAATTGGTGGGTGAATTAAATATCACCAACACGTCGATCGTCAGATTCAAGAGTGCGCAAGACGTCTACCTCAGAGCATCTTGATTTTCTTGAACCTCCACATCCATTCTGTTCCCCAGATTTGAAATGGCCTACTCATCGAATGTCGCAATGACATACTCTCATAGGCCGACCGGAATGATCCGGGACAGTATATTTATGAGGTTATTATTCGAGGTAACCTCACGGTATATAATTATCATATATAAACCTTACATATATGTCTTGCGCTTGCATCACCCGAAGTTTTAAATATGGTTACTAGTTGTCGGCGCGAATTCTCTAATGAGAAAAAATTCATAAAGATTTTTTTTTAACCAGCAAGGGTTGTTCAGAGGTAGTGTACGATATTTTTAAGATTTGGATTCGGTATCCTTTGGTTTCTGATGAAAAAGATACCTTCTAACAGTTCGACATCAGCGATATACTCATGAAAATGTTCCTTGAACCGATCACTGAATTTCTTTGCTGAGATAAGATCTGCTGCGTAAAACGAAAAAATTCCATCGAAACTTCCATGGACATATTCTATATTTTCGATCTTAATCTTCAAATCAGGGAGAAGATCATCAAGTCGTGTCGTAATTATTACTCGCATCATCTTTTCATCAATTGGGGCCGTGTTTCGTTTCATCATCATGATGAAATGTTTCATAGTGTATCGTTCCTGTTCGCAGATGGCCGTGTATCCCCAAATGGTTTTTTCTTCCTCAAGTTTTTTTATGATTCGCCAGACTTTCTGCCGTGAAAAACCACATTTTTTTGCGATATCATCGATACTTGCTTTTGCATTTGTCTCTAGAATCTCTAGGATCTTTTCTTCATCCTCGATTACTCGTGTTTGACTACTTTTTGGCATTTTTACCCCATTAAATGAAAATCCTGATGAGAAACCTTAACTAACCAAAATTAAAAAAGGTTTGTATTTCTGGTTTTATTTAATAAAAACATGGACTGAGCGGGATTTGAACCCGCGGCCTCCGCCTTGCGAAGGCGGCGATCTTCCGCTGATCTATCAGCCCTTCTTTAGAGCAGGGATAAAAAAGAAAGAGTATTTGATTGTTTCCTTTAAATCGTGTTATTTCACATGAATGAGTTGACGTTGTTTTGCTGTTTTTAATGCTTCGACGACTGCGAGTTTCTCCCCCATCATGAATTTTTCAAGAGCACCCCCACCCGTACTGATATGGGAGATTTTCCCCCGTAGTTTCATTTGCTCTATCGCAGCGACCGTATGTCCGCCTCCTGCTATCGAGAATGCTTTTGTTTGGGTGATGCATTTGAATATCTCCTCCGTTCCTTTTCTGAAGAGGGGATTTTCATACACCCCGCAGGGACCAGAGATAAAAATCGTCCTTGCAGGTTCTAAGAGTTGTTTATACTGTTGAATCGTTTTTTCACCAATGTCAAAAAGGTTATGTTCTGATGGAAGGCTTGCTACGGATATTTCTTTTCGTTTACCGTTTTCTTCGACAGCAAAATCTACGGGAAGATGAATTTGGTTCTGATGCTTGTTGTACACGTTTTTGATTTCTGTGAATATTTCTGGTGTACCTTCCGCACCGAATGCCTCTTCGTTTTTCTGGCCAAGACTGACCCCTTTTGCTTTTAAGAATGCATTCGCGGTTAACCCGGTAAGAAGGATATGATCAGCGGTTGTGTTAGCTAAGAGTCGGTCGATGGTGACGATGCCGTCAGCAAATTTTGCTCCACCAAAGAGAAACACACTTGGTTTTTCTGGGCTGCGCACTACTTTTTCAAGCGAGGTCAGTTCCTTTTCCATCAGTCTGCCTGCAGCGGATGGTAGTACCGCTGTAAAACCAGTCAGGGAACATTGAGCTCGGTGCGCAGCAGCAAACGCATCGTTGACATAGAAGTCTGCCAGCGGCGCAAGGTTTTTTACCAAGTCAGATTGTGCATGTTCCTCTGGTTTTTTCTTTTCGGTTTCCGCTGGATATTTCCGGACGTTATCAAGGAAGACGATGTTTCCTGGCTTCATGGCGTGGATTGCTTGTTTTGCTTTTTCACCATAGATATCATCAATAAAAGTCACTTGTGTGCCAAGCAGTTTTTGCAATGTCTGCGCATGTTTCTGCATTGATATGAAATCCCAGCTCCCTTGTTTGCCTTGATGGGCGAGTAGTACTGTTTTTGCTTTTTTATTGATAAGTTCTTGGATGGTCGGCAGCGCAAGTCGAATCCTGGTATCATCAGTGATATTAAGAGTTTTTTTATCTAAAGGCATGTTGAAATCCACTCGGAGCAGAACTGTTTTATTTTCGACATTAAAATCATCTAATGTGTTGTATTCTTTCATAATCTAAAAACCTCCTCTGATACCTGATATCAGGTGTTTTTATTTAAACATATAGTTTCTGGTATCAAAAAGAAAAAAAATGGTTCTAGAGGATTTTGTTTAATGTTTGTAGGTTTCTACTGGAACCATTCGCTCGTTGAAGATGTAGTTTATCAAATCGACAATTCGGCAGGAGTATCCCCATTCATTGTCATACCAGGAGAATATCTTTGCTAGGTTCCCTCGTTCTCCTATCATCTTTGTCATCAAGCCGTCGATGATTGCGGAGTGAGGATTACCAACGACATCGACTGAGACTATTGGTTCTTCGGTGTACTGCAGGATACCTTGCAACGTGGTCTGTGACGCCTGTTTGAACGCTGCGTTTATCTCTTGGATGGTCGCTGGTGTTTTTAACACACAGGCAAAATCCGTTATGGAGCCATCTGGCGTGGGGACCCGCAGTGCGACCCCGTCGATTTTCCCTTTCAAATCTGGTATCACTAAGGAGACTGCTTTTGCTGCGCCTGTGGTAGTCGGGATGATCGACACCGCTGCAGCTCGTGCCCGTCGCAAATCCTTATGCGGGAAATCAAGGATACGTTGATCACCGGTATAGGAATGCACCGTGGTCATAAACCCTTGGTCAACCCCAAATTTATCATGTAATACCTTCACCGGGGGAGCAAGACTGTTTGTAGTACAGGATGCCATTGAGATGATGTGATGTTTGCTTGGATCGTACATCTTTTCGTTGACCCCTAAGACGATCGTAAGGTCAGGGTCTTTGCCCGGGGCTGAGATAATGACTTTTTTTGCTCCAGCCTCCAGGTGCTTGCCTGCGCCCTCACGGGAGCGGAAGACACCGGTGGATTCAACGACAACATCGGCATCGAGTTTTCCCCAAGGGAGATTTGAGGGGTTAACTTCGGAGAAGAATGCGATGAGATGACCATTGACTTCAATGCCCTCTGGTTTTGCAGCAACATCCCCGCAGAATTTCCCATAAATCGAATCATATTTGAGAAGATGTGCAAGAATTTCTGTGTTCCCTAGATCATTTACCGCGACGATCTCGAATTTCTTTCCATACTGGGAATGCTGTAAAGCGGATCGTAGTACATTTCTTCCTATTCGTCCAAAACCGTTTATCGCTACTTGAATCATCCTCAAACCACTCATCCGACAAACAGGTGAATATTATATAAGTTTTCCGACAAGATAGGTTGATGCTGCGTCGATTATTTTTACATGAACAAAATAACCAAGGGGGACTGGTTCGGTCAGGACAACCTGTTTGTAGCTGTCCGTTCTTGCGGTGACGGTCTTGTTTTTCCCCGGCTCAGTCACAAGCACCATATATGTTTTTCTGAGGTGTTCCTTATTTTTTTCCAAGGATAATTTTGAGCAGAACTCTGTCGCCTGTCTCGATCGTTCTTTTGCTATATGGGTTGGTAAGCGTCCTTTCATTTTTTTGGCTGTGGTGAGCGGTCGGGCTGAAAACCTTGTGATGTTTACGATATCTGGCTTTATTGCATTTAATAATTGCAGTGTACGATCGAACTGTTCGTCGGTTTCTGAAGGAAAACCGATGATCACATCGGTGGAGAGCGTCACAGTCGGTAGTGTTGTTCGGAACTGTTGGAGTAGACCCATGAACTCTTTGACCGTGTATCCGCGATTCATTTTTTGTAAAATATCGTCATCACCTGATTGTATGGGCATGTGAAGGAATTTGTAGATGGCTGGATGCTGATACGCAGATAAGATGGAATCAATGTTTTTTTGTGCAGTCGCAGGGTTCATCATACCAACACGGATACGAAACGTTCCATCAAGAGCACTGATCGTAGCAAGTAATGTTCCGAGATTTGACCCTGTATCAAGACCATAGGAGGCTGTATCCTGCGCGGTGAGTTGAATTTCCGTACATCCCTGCCTGAGAGCAGAGCGGACATCCGTGGCGATTTCTCCCTCAGGAAAGCTCCGTAAGACACCTCGAGCAAAATGCGTGATACAATAACTACACGAAAGTCTGCATCCTTCTGCAATAAGAATAGGAGCAATCTTCGTATCGTAATATCTCGGGAGCGTTGTTTTTTTTGTTTCTTCAAAAGCTGGGTTGTGTCCCGCCACTATATCATTAATGTACTGTATATATTGAGAGAGCAGAAGAGTGGCAGAGGGAGCAACAGAGAGAATAAGGTCCGCTTGAACAGCAGGCATACAACCGGTGACAATAATCCTTTTTTGAGTCTTATGAAACTCTTTTAACCGGGATAGCATCCGCTGTTCGGTTGTCCCAATCACCGTGCAGGTGAGCAGAACAAGCACGTCAGCTCCTGTGATATCTGAGACTACCCGATGCCCTTTCTGCAGTAACAGACCAAGAAGGAGTCGTTCATCGCTTTTGTTTGCCGTACACCCATACGTCTCAACATAGATATTCATGATAAAAACGCGAAGAGACGGGGTCTTATTTAACTGCTTCTGTCACCCGTTTAAGGACAAACTGTTTCGAAAGGTTTGATAAAAAGAACCCAGCACGCGGTCCTCTCTCCTGGCCAAGAAGAATCTGATAGATTGCGCTAAACGCGGTTTTTATCGGGATTTTTGTTTCTTCGGAGATCCCGTAGATAGCATTGTGTATCGCCTCAGGATCCCAAGGAAGAGATGGGATTTTTTCCTCAAATATTGAGAGGATCTTTTTCTGTTCGTCTGAAAGGGTGATGTTCGGGAGTGTTTCTTTGACTTCGAATTTGACTTCATCTGGTGCGAAGGTGCTGAGCCAAAATCGTACATGTTCAGCCCGCTGTCGGAGGTGTTCTTCGTCTTCTGTTGTCAGTTTCTTTGGAAGCTGTCCGGTACGTACCAGTATTTCTTTTACCTCCGGCCATGTTTTTGCTATTTGGTTTAAGGTCACCAAGTGTCGATAGGGGAGGTGCAGTGGCATCTTTTTCGGGATATGGTACGGTTGTGACAACTCATAGATTTTCTTGAATTCCTTCATCCCTTTGATTTCTTCTTCTTTGCCGAAATACACCTCTTCTTCTTTATCGTATTCGTCAACGAGTGTCAGTAATCCTAAGCCTGAGTCAAAAACAATATGTCTGTTTGGTTGGTTTCTCATAATTAAGAATCGGAGCACCTCGGGTGGTGTCATTTGAAGCATGTCTTCACCACTGACTGCTGTGCCTTTGGAACTGTGCATCGCACCCATCCCTTTTAACAAGATGAACTCATAGACAAGTAACCCTGGTGGGGGATAGTGATAGACTTCTTCAGAGATCTTTGCTCCGGTCTCCCGTGTGCCTCCGACGGTCGCATGGTCTTTCCCGCAGGGTTCAAAGGTGACTCCCAGCATCCTCCATCGTGCTGGCCAGTCTACCCGCCAGGGGAGTTTTCCTTGTCCGCTTTTCCGGATGTCGACCTCACCGTCATGCCCGCAGTCGCAGGTGTACTCAACGTTAGGAAATTCGTATAAGCTGGGATGCGTAGTGGAGAGACGACCGCAGGTCTCACACTTCACGTTATAAGGCAACCAGTCATTTGGCATCTTTCTGCCAGAGAGAGTCTCAAGAATATGTTTGATTTTTGTAGTGTTCTCCAAGGCTATCTGTATCGATTCGTTATACTCCCCTTTCGAGTACATTTCACTTGCTCGATACACCCGAGGGTTTACTCCTATTGTATGTAATGATCCTAAAAAAGAGGATAAGTAATGGTCTGCGTAGCTCGTATGATTCCCACAGGGGCAGGGAATCTCTGAAAGAGGTTTGCCGACATATTGTTGATAAGATGAGGGGAGATGAGGGTACACCTTTCGCAATGGGTCGTAATCATCACAAATGTAGATGAAGTCAGCATCCCCGCCTTTTTCTATGAGACAGCGGTAGACGGCATCAGTGGTGAGGATCTCCCTCATATTCCCAATATGAATCGGACCTGAGGGAGTGATCCCGGTCGCCAGTACATGCTTCGTCTGCTTTTTCAGTAGTTCTTCTGCTAAAACATCTGCCCAATGCATAAAGAAATCTCCAAGGAATTATCGCGTTAGAGCGCCCGAGCTCGAATCAAACAGCGGAGCGGCACACCACCGACATCGTTCATCGATCGTTTATTCAACAGACAGACGCATAACACCGGGTTTCCTTTTTCTGCCTTGATTGCTTTAATCGCACTTTTTAAGGTTTCACCGGTTCCGATGACGTCATCAACAATCACGATGTTTTTATTAGCGATAGTTGCATAGTTCGAGCCGAACGCACCTGTTTTTTCATGATGAGGACGGAACACGGCAAGGTCAAGACCTAGCTCTTCAGCGACGTAGGTTGCATAGGGGATTCCGTTGATTGCGATGCCAACAACCACTTCGACATCCAGTTCCTTTTTTTCCATTTCCTCAAGGATGATATCGGAGAGTGCATAGGAAATCGATCCGATTCGAGTAGGAGACACGCCAATAGAGCGCCAGCCGACTTTAAGTTCACCCTCTGGTTTTTTATCCTTCCCCCGTGTAAGAAGCCAAGCCGCTGTTTCTTTTGAAACATTTAGTTCCTCTGCTATCTCATAATCAGTAAGTCCGCTCTCTTTGTACTTTAACGCTTTTTTAATAAGAGAATCTGTTTCTTTCATATCAGAACATCCTTAAGATTACGTATCATCCTACGATATTTAGATGTTTGCTCTTTTCCTCTAGAACCATTAGAAAAAAAGCATCGTAAACCTAAAATACCACCAGAACATGCTGTACTACAACGTGATCATATGGCACAAGAGAAAAAAGGAGAAGGATTTCACTCTGGAGCCGGGTTAATCCGGTATTTCGACGCAGAGGAAAAAACCGCATTTAAGATTCCACCATGGTTCGTTGTATTTGCCTGCATAGCGACCGCAGTCGTCATAATTGCTGTGCAGATGTGGAAGCCACTCTAAAAAATTTTTTTTTATTTTATTTTTTTATTTTCTGTAGTGTGAGTTCTTTTGCGATCCGTAATGCATCCTGTATTTTTTCTCTGTGAGGCCCACCGCATTGGGTGAGTTTTGGTTTTCCTCCACCGCTCCCACCAAGGATTTTCCCAAGTTCAGAGGCGAGTGGCCGCAGGTCGATTTCCACGTCGTCGGATGCAGCGGAGATCAGTTTTTTGCCATCATAGATATGAACAATATAGCCAGGTTCCTTGATGATTGTCCCTGCGATGGTGATTGCATCACTGTCACAGATACCGACCACCATACGTATAGAGGTTCCTGGGATGAGGGATGCATCATGGGTCAATTGTTCAATGACATCGGATGAAACCATTTTCTTTTGTTTCTGGGTGTTTTTCCATTCGTTGAACAAATGATTGCAGGCATCAACAAGATTCCTGACTGTTGTTGTACCTTTTTTATTTGTTTCATTTAAGAATCGTTGTATTGTTTTTTCCAGTTGGCCCGCTGAGACTGAGAAGAATTTTTCTGTCTCGCGTAACTGTTCAGCGATGTTCTCATGTTCAGTGATTGTATATACTGATGACAGAAGGCTGGTGACTCGCGAATAGAGTTCGTGTTCCTTGTTCTGGTAGGCATCTGCCATTTTTCCTGCAGCAAATGTGATTCGATTCACACCATCAGCGATTCGCTCTGTTTTCAGGATGCGGACTTTCTCGATTTCCTTGGTGTTGTTTAAATGGGTTCCACCACAGGCTTCTACATCAATACCGGGTATGTTGAGCACTCGAATCAGGTTTCCTGGTGGGACGCCTCCTTGGTAGAGTCTGAATCCATGTGTCCGCTCTGCATCGTTGCGTTCCATCACTTTCTTTTCCACAGGGACTGCTTGCTGGATGAACTCATTTGCGACATGTTCGATTTTCTGGATTTCATCCTCTGCTATCGGTTTGTAATGGGCAAAATCAAATCGTGCTTCAGTCAACGCTAATTGAGAACCAGCCTGCCAGATATGCTCCCCGAACAATCTGCGAAGTGCGCCGTTGACCACATGGGTGCCGGTATGATGTTTCATGAGGGTGTACCGGTGATCCCAGTCGATTCTCCCATGGACTTTTTTGCCTGTCGTTGAACAGGATTCAAGGACATGGATGATAGAACCTGCTGTTTTTTCGACATGAAGGACTTTTAATGGTCTTCCATCAATGAAGAGTTCTCCTTTGTCTGCTGGTTGACCGCCTCCTTCGGGATAGAATGCTGTCTGATCGAGGATGACTTCGGTTCCTCGCGGGGTGGTTTGTTGCCACAGGATTGTTGCATCAAATTCTTTTATGTAATGATCGTCATAGTAAAGCGGATGTGTCTGTGGAAGGTCGGTTCGACTCTCGTGGGTTTCTTCTTCGATTTTTTCGTGGGAATGTATTTCAGCGATCATGGAGTCGAAATTGGGTGGAATGGTGACTGAGATGTTTTCTTTTTGGGCAATGTTCTGAACAACATCAGGGGGCATCCCATGAGTATCGTAAAGCATGATGAGTGCAGACGGATCTATTGTTTGTTTTTCCTTTAAAATTCGTTTGATAAGTCCTTCTCCTTTTGAGAGGGTATCTGAGAAGCGTCTTGTCTCGATATCTAAAATTTCGTTTATCTGATCTTTACGTTTTATCAACGAGGGGAATTCCTTTTCAAGATATCCAAGTTGGAGCTCGACGAGTTGTCGTAACGTATAGTCGAGCTGCAATTTTTCTATGAATCGAAGTGACCGTCGGATAATCAATCGTACGAGGTATCCTGCTTTGACATTTGAGGGAACGATGCCATCCCCTAGCATAAATGATAAGCATTTGGTATGGTCCGCAAGAGCGTAAATGCTTCCCATGTCAGAGGTATCTTTGAGTGATGCAAGCAGGAAGGATAGCATTTTTGGAAATGCTGTTTCATAAACGGTTGGTGAACCTGTCGTGAACCAAGCGATCCGTTCTAAACCATATCCGGTGTCAACGATGTTTAAGGGATTTGGCGCGTAATGTTTTCCTTCAAGGATTGTTTTTCCGTGTTCGTCTTCTTTCATGTTCATGAACACTAGGGTTGCAATCTCTAATCCACCTGCGAGGACCTCAACACAAGGTCCTGCATTTCCTCCACCTATCCAGAGCTGTTCTTTGTAATTGATTGCCTCTCGGGGTATACCGATTTTTTTTCTGAAAAACTCATCGCAGTATGCGACTGTTTCTTCTTTCCAGTAGATTTCGTCGATATTTTTATTAAAAGCATGGTGGCCCATCATTTCAAAGGTAGTCAGATGTCGACCGCTTTTTCCTACCTCATCAAGATCGTTGAGCCGAATGCATGGCTGCGATATCACTAAAGGGTTTGCTGGGGGAGGAACTATCCCTGATGTCACATGGGGTTGAAAATCTGCTATCGAGGCGATGGTAAGATAAATATCGGAACGCCATCGGGCAACGACGGGGCAGCGTTGTCCTGTTTCTGGATACTGGAGTCGTGAATGACCATGTGTTTCGAAAAATGAGAGAAAACCTTCTCGTACCTCTGCAAGTGTCAATGGTTTTTTTGCAAGTGAATTTCCAATGAAGCTAAATTTTACGCAAGGTTGATCGCCACAGAACTCAGTCTGTGGATCAAGCGACCAAAAGTAATCCCCACATGCCTTGCATTTCTTTCTTTGAAATCCGTGGGTATGAAAGAATTGTAAGTCGTATTCCTTTTGCATGGTCGATTCGGTCATAGGTCTTGACTGGTCTGGAATGGACAAAAGGTATAAAGTTTTATCTTCCTACAAGACAAATTGTTCTGTATTATGAATGTTGTTTTTATGAAAAACGATATATTTATAAGGAGATGCGGCCTTGAATATAGTAGGGGTACTATGAAGAAATTAATTCCATGTTTATTCGTAATTGTTTTGGTATTGATAGGCAGCTTTGGGATGACCCGCGCATTGGATGATGGAAAATCAGATAGAAAAGCATCAGCTCAGACGGCTCGTGGAAGTTATGAGATCCAATGGATGATGGAGTATGGGAACAATCCTGGTTCAGATGCTCGTTATCAAGGGCCACAACCAATTGGGGATAGCGATAATGACGGTAAGAATGAACTGCTCATCAGCGGGAGGGATTGTACCATCCGTGTTATGAAATGGAATGAGAACCAGCAGACGTACACGCAGGTTCGTGCCATTCATCCACCATTGTATCCCTATATTCATTGTGATGCTGGTGGGATGGCGATCGGGGATGTGACAAACGATGGGAAAAATGAAATCGCGGCTACCTGGTTTACCACCATCTATCGATACTTCGCATTTAGATATTGGCTGATTGGGATAAACCCCTATATTTTTAACAACAACGGAGGAAGTGCTGATTGTCTCATTGGAGATTGCGACAATGACGGGAAAAATGAGTTGATTTTAAGTGGTGGGCCTGGATGGCAAGAAGACAGCCCAGTTGCAGAGATTACGGTGTTTCGATGGAACGGACTCTTTCTGAAAAAAGTAGCGGAATGGAAAGATCCTGATGTCAATGGGTATGTCTATATGGCGGGGCTTGGCGATGTCGATGAAGACGGGGAAAACGAAATCGTTTGCGCCTATCAAAATAAGGTCATGGTGTTGAACTGGGATGCCCAAAACGAGGAGTTCATCCCGACACAGATCTATAAAACATACGGGCAAATCTCACCGTTTGGAATTGTCTGTAAGGACTGCGATAATGATGGGAAGGCAGAAATCCTCCTGAGTTATTACAACCCGCGGATTACAATCTTTAAATGGAATGGGACCGGATATCCGATCCAGTTTGATATCACCTGGGCAGGCGGAGATCCAGTCATTGAAGGAATCGATGTGGGGGACACCGATGATGACGGCCTGAACGAGGTGTGCGCAGGGGCTGGTGCGACGCATATCCTTCAATGGAACGGGACAACGTATGTCGAAGAAGCTGTGCTTCCTACGTTTGGGTGGATGGCGGTCGTCTGCGTTGGAGATTGTGACAATGATGGGAAAAACGAAATCAACGCGGGGAACGTCGAGGTGAACATCGATTCGGGGGAGCAGTTCACCGAATGGGTTTTTAAATACAATCCAGGAACCTAATTTTTCCTTTTTTCTTTCTTTTTGATGATTTTTTCTTAAGGGAAACGTATTAATATATTGTCGATATATATATCGACAGTCAATATAGACGTTGGGAACGTATGGGCGTCAAAGAAGTATTAGCAGAAAAAATCGCAGGCGAAATCACCCTGAGCCCAAAACCAGGGGAAACGCTGCGGAAATGGCGAACAACGTTTAACATCGCACAAGCAGATCTTGCCAAATATCTTGGGCTAGCCCAAAGCGTGATCAGCGACTATGAATCGGGTAGAAGAAAATCCCCAGGGATTCATTCCGTGAAAAAAATCGTCAACGCTTTTCTGGCAATCGATGAAAAGAAACACGGTGGTACCGTCATCCAGCAATATCAATTCATGGTAAAAACACAAGATGGTATCATCGACATCATGGAGTACCCCTACGCGATCCCCATGGAAAAACTCATCAAGGAAATCGATGGAAGGGTTGTGACCGCCCCAAGCATCAACCTTGACAGGTCTGTGAAAGGATTTACTCTTATCGACGGTATTGAGACGATTAAAACATTGACCGCCACCAACTATCCGAATCTCTATGGATGGAGTACGGAGCGAGCGTTGATTTTTACAAAAATACAGTTCGGTAGAAGTCCGATGATCGCGATTCGTATCCACCCGGTCAAACCATCTCTGGTAGTATATCATAAACCAGGCGGGATTGATCCGCTTGCAGTACAGCTTGCAGAACGGGAAAACATCCCATTGGTAATCACCGAAATGCCTCTTGAAGAACTACGGAAAAAATTACTTTTACTAGGGAAGTGATGACTGATGGCTGACGTCGTCGGACTCTGTGATATCTGTGGACGACCTGGGATCATGTGTACCTGTCATCTGTGCGGGCGTCTTGTCTGTGAACGATGTTATGAACACCGACATTCTCTCTGTATTGAGTGTAAACATCAGAAAAGACG
>JBFYMQ010000057.1:0-12641 GCA_041304825.1 Thermoplasmatales archaeon | reverse complement strand
GACTGATTCCAGACGTAGGACGTCTTCGGTGTTCCCATCGATCTGTAAGTAATTCCTATCGATGAATGCGGTCAGGTTATCAAGTTTATAATGCGAAGCAGAGGTCGCCGCCTCCCAGATCTGACCTTCGTTGGTCTCCCCGTCCCCCACCATGACATACACGCGGTAGTCCTTTTTATCAAGTTTCCCAGCAAGTGCAATACCCACAGCAAAGGAAAGACCATGACCAAGGGACCCTGTCGAAGCTTCCACACCAGGGATATGCGTGCAGACAGGATGACCCTGTAACATACAGTTGATCTGCCGGAGATGCTTAAGTTCCTCGACATCAAAATACCCACATTCCGCCAGCGCAGCATACAACGTCGGAGCAGCATGACCTTTGCTCAGGACAAAACGGTCCCGGTTCGGATCTTTCGGATCCTTCGGGTTATGGCGCATATGATGAAAATAGAGGGCGACGATTGCTTCAACCGCAGAAAGAGACCCACCAGGATGCCCTGATTTCGCTAGGTACAGCATCTCAATGATATGCTTTCGAATCTTCACTGAGATAACGTCTAATCTTCTGATAAATTCTTCATCATGATGCTTCAAAGGTTCGCCCCGCCCAGTTAGCCCAAATGAAATTAGAATCCCTGAATGGTTTTTTCATGTAAATACTTTTTGTAATAAATAGAATCTATGGAAATCCCGATGAGGGGAATTACGCGATTCATGCAAGATTCACAGACAAAAGCAGAATGGTCCTGGGAAAGATCTCGCCCCATCATTGGCCATTTCATATTTCTGGAACAACAGCCAGAGCAGAACCCAAGAAATATATTTTATCATTAAATGAAAAGACCATCAAACCTGTGTATCCTACTAATAAAAAAACATCATCGCTATTGACATTACCTTTTAAACCAACTGAATAAAGGTCTGTATAGTAACCTCTAATCATTATTAGGTTCATAAGTTTAAAAGGATTGATAATAGACAGAATAATTAAAAGTGGAACTAATACGTCATTAATCTTAGATGCTCCTAACCTATATGATAACAGCGAAAGAGATACAGCAATAACCCATAAAGGACCATAGGGTGCCAGTAGTGGATACACATAAGAGTTTCTAGTGGCAGTTAACGACAACAGACAGAAAGCATTGACACATTGAGGAAAAATCTGTAGTTGTCTCTTCATTATGCTTTCATGATGATTTTGATTCCATCGTGTGACAACGTTCTGAGCTTGTTCAATGGTCAAGCCTTGAGGCAATAGTCCATACTTGTCCAGTTCAATGATAGCGTCATGATAGATATGAACAAATTCTTCCCTTGATGCTGCATTGTTCAATTTGCAATGGATGGTTTCAAACAATAAGTCAACTTCAGCATGTTGTTCTCTGGTGAGTTTCACCGTGGTATTCCCATATCCCTGGATGCCACAGGCTTGAGTGGTGACTTCCACAAGGTTGTTGTCAGTGTGGAATGCTTTGACAACACGTAAGTTGATGCTTGGCGTGATTACGACCCCGATGAAAAGAAGAATCATACAAACTGCAAAGATTTTCTTTATTTCCATCATCTTAATCCTCCGATATCGTAGGGTTCTTTTGAAGGGTGCCAATCAAAGGTCACCCAGGGAATTTTCAGAATGGGTACAAAAATAAAATATGGTTCGAAAAAATTCCATTTCCCAACAACCGGATGGGGGAACTCCCGAGATGCATCCCAGAAATTCCTATCAAACTGCGGGACCTTCTGCTGAATGCTTAACCGGGGAAAGAACACCCATTGATAGTCGATTGTTTTGGTGTTTCCCTGAAACGTATTTTCTGTGACTGATGTAAAGCAGTCATAGACAAACGAAATACCAAGGCCATTGTCCTGGATGTGGTTGCCTTCAATGCTCATATTGAAGGTATGCATGGAGAATATCGCCTGTGCTGACCTTGTGATGGTATTGCCAATGATGCTGATGTTCTCTGGTAAGAACGTGGAATACACGTCATCACCCAGGTAGATCCCCACAGACGTTGAATCGGTTATATCATTGTTCGTTATCGAATAATCCTTTGAACCAACCAGATAGATCGCCTGCTGGTTCTGATAAAATTGATTCCCATCAATGGTCAGATATTTATTGGGGCGCGGAAGAGAATTTAGAGTATCGGTAAGGCCACGGCGGGTATTTATGATGGTGTTGTTGGTAATGAAAAGATGCGTCCCCTGAGGAAGAATACCACCCTCCCAACCGGAGATTCCATTCTTGGAAAGAGTAACGTACTCCCCCCGTTCTATATTCATGGCGACGTATCCAGCGTTCATGCTCAGATTTTTCACAAACGTGTTATTAAGGATGCAAATGTCCTGCGCACCCCGAACCGTAACCCCATAGCCTCCGGTGTGAATGGTACAATCCAAAAGCAAGCAACCAGAGGTGTTCTGGATAAGGACGCAGGAATGATTCAGGGTACAATTATGGATCGTAAAACCAGCGATCACTGCATTGGTTCCAACACAGGTAACGATATGGTCCGGTAAGCCTTGACCATCGATGATTGTGGTACGATGATCTGAACCCTGGAACAGTATGCTTTTATTGATGGAAACGTGTTCTTTGAATACTCCGGGGAACACATACACGGTGTCGCCGTCACTTGCGTTATCGATTGCATCCTGGATCCTCGTATAATTCCCAGGTCCACTACCACCGACATACAACCAACTCCCTCTCCGTGGATTGAGTGGTTTCTCAGCATCCTGTGCTACTGTAGGAAGGATGCAGGTTCCAACGAACAAGAGAATGATTCCAACTGTAAGACATTTCCTTTTCATTTCTATACATACTCTCGTTTTATCTGATTCCCACAACAAAAGGACCGAGTAGGAATGCGTTTTTTATAAATGTGACTTCAAGTGTGTTTTCTGCTCTTGCGGCTATAACGATGAGTATTTTACCAAAACCAAAGAATACACCGATGCTAATTGCAATTGAGGAACCAGCAACAAGTGATATTAATGTTCCAGTGGCAGTAGCATTTATTCTATGGAACAGACCACCGTTGATTGCTATCGACCATGAAACATTTTCTGCATTGTACTCTCCGATGCTTGATAGATTTGCTTGTATTCCTATTGGCCCGCGTATATTACCAATCGATAATTCAGCTATCCCACGCCCTTCGACAATGCCACCTATCCCCCAGTTGCCGTCAAAGTCAGCGCCACCAATGTAGATTTCATACCAATTGCTCCCCATGTTATACCAGTCACCTTTCTGCGGGACATGCGAACCAGTGAGTGTATCTAGCCAGGCGTAATAGACACCAGGGTTGTGTTCTATCTCATTCCACTCCACAGCAATCCAGAGTTCCTGATGAGTGGTGAGGTTGACAGGTGTTAAAAGAGGGATCGTCGTCACACCAGTCGAATGATACGTATAAGCTGTATCGTTTACCAAGAGCGGTCCAGGATGAACATCAGTTCCTTCATCATAAATATAAATTCTGACCGTCATAGAAGGACATCCATGATCTGCATTAAAGGCGATGTTGACCTTTGTTAACGTCCAATCCGTATATGGTGCCATTTCCTTTTGAGTCAGTCGAATCGCTGATTGCCAAATTCTTGATTCACCCTGAGTGCCAATAAGTGTTGAAAGATTCTGTTCATTGTAATATTTTAACTCTGTCTCATCTCGGGTAGAATCAGAAAAAGTCAGTTGATTCTCTATTGACGAAAATTGCTTTGGACTTTGCTTACAAACTCCAACACTCGTCACTGGGGATATGATTAGAAGAACCACAATCAGAATACTTACTCCAATCAGAGGTTTCTTATCCACTTACTTTCCCCCGTATAGTATTTTATAACAATGTTCTCCTATAAATATTTTATTTACTCACGTATTAACCTGTGAAGATTTTTTGTAAAAGAAAATATCGAAAGCCTCAATGGGTTTTTAACAATTTTTTTGGTTCTTCTCTTCTGTGGTCTTCGGTTTCGTATGAAATCGTGAAAAGTTGTAGAGGTCTTGATAGATCTCTGGCCGGATGTCTCGCAGCACCGGTCTACGTGCTCGTGCGGGTTCAAGGAGTTTCAGATTCACGTCGCAGCTGATGATGCTTTCTTTAAGGTACGGTGCTTTTTTCAGAAGGTTTCCTAACGGGTCGTAGACCTGGGAGCCTCCCCAGTATACGAGGTCTTCTTGGTTTCCTGCAAGGTTGACGTAGGCTATGAACACGGTGTTTTCCAATGCTCGTGCAGGCAGTAGTGTTTCAAAATATTTTTGTGTGGTCGTGGGTGATGCGGAGATGCAGATGAGGATGTCTGCTCCCTGTAACGTGAGTGCTTTGGCTAGTTCAGGGAAGTTCAGGTCGTAGCAGATGAGCAGTCCGATTTTTCCAATCTCCGTGGTGAACACCGGGAGGTCTTCGCCTTGGTCAAAGAAGATTTTTTCCTCAAATGGCCCTGCAGTGGGTAGGAACCATTTCCTGTAGGCATCGACCGTGCCGTTTGGATGGATGAGGACAGCGGCGTTGTAGATGAGCCCGTCGACGGTGCTATCTTTGCAGGGCATGCCAAAGACGATGTAGCAGTGGTTGTTTTTTGCGATTTTTTTCAGCTGCTGGATGGAAGGTCCATTGAGTGGTTCGGCAAGGTCTCGGAACTCGTCTTTGCAGCGGTCCCCGGAGAGGAAGTACTCGCCGAACACATAGATGTCTGCGTTAGCTTTTTTTATATAGTTCTCCATGGTTTGTATGTTTTTTGTCTTATCTGCTATCGCGGGTCGTGCGGAAATCAAAGCAAGTTTCATACCAACATCTCAGGGGAGGTTATCGGTCATGATGATTTAAGAGTTGTTGATTGAAACGGGTGGTTTTTTCTGATTGAGGGGTAAAAAATGGTAAAAAAGGGAAAATTATATATACTTACCAATATAAAATTAATACAATTAATTAAATGCGGAGGCCAAGAATGCCACTTATCAGCTTACAAACCCTTACAAAAACCATTCAAAAAAAGCTCAACATCAGCGAAAAAGAAGCACGAGGCTACGCTGAGATCGTCATGGACATGTTCGGATTCGATGACTGCATCATCGATAACATCCTGGACCATGCGGACCGACGGTTATTCTACCGCCTTGAAGCAGAAGGGATAGTGAGCACCAGACGGGACGAAGCTATCCTTAGCGACGGGACAAACTGGCGGATCCGCTACTGGGTATTTGAAAAAAACATTCTGTTTTCCTCTGAAATGAAGAAGAAGGTAAAACTCGCTCGGTCGAAGAATAAACAAGCAGTCAAATCTATCCCCCCTTACGACCCTAACGCGATTTATTCTTCGCTGCCTGAGACTGCTTGGACCACCCGAAAAACTCACTTCATATAAACTATCCCCGGACGGTGGTCCACCTCCCTCTTCTTATCCATCCCTAAACGTACATCTTTTTAACAGACACATGATATCGACCATGTCCTGCTATGAAAACTGACATTGATATCGCCCGGTCTGTTCCACTCCGACCCATCGAAGACATCGCCGCAGCAATAGGAATCAATGAGGATGAATACATCTGCTGGGGCCGATCAAAAGCAAAAGTCTCCCTTGGGATCATGCAGCGGATCAAGCCACATAAACAAGGCAAACTCATTCTGGTGACAACCATCAATCCTACCTCCAGCGGCGAAGGAAAGACAACGGTTACCATCGGCCTGGCCCAAGCCCTGGCGCAGCTGGGGAAAAAGACGATGCTTGCGATCCGGGAGCCCTCCATGGGTCCGATCATGGGCAAAAAAGGAGGCGCCACTGGTGGAGGTTATTCTCAGGTGCTTCCGATGGAGGACATCAACCTACATTTCACCGGTGATATGCATGCGATCACCAGTGCTCATAACCTTCTGGCAAGCCTTCTGGATAATCATATTCACCATGGGGACTTGTTCCATATCGACCCGCGGTACATCGTCTGGCCACGGGTGCTGGACATCAGCGACCGGGCGTTACGAAAGGTCGTCGTCGGACTCGGTGGGCCTTCTGACGGCGTCCCCCATGAGATAGAGTTCTCCATCACCCCTGCCTCTGAGATCATGGCGATCCTGTGTCTCTGCAAGGACATCCATGATTTGAAACAACGGCTCAGCCGCATCATCGTTGCTTACACCTATGACAATAAACCAGTGACCGCCGCGGACCTCAAAGCAGTCGGAGCCATGACTGTTGTCCTCAAAGACGCGATCATGCCCAACCTCGTACAGACCCTCGAAGGAGTCCCTGCGTTCGTCCATGGCGGACCCTTTGCCAACATCGCCCATGGGACCAACAGCCTCATCGCAGATCAGATAGGCTTACGTCTCGCTGATTATTTCGTCACCGAGGCTGGATTCGGCTCGGAGCTAGGCGCTGAGAAATTCTTTGACATCGTCTGCCGCACTGGCAAACTCTCCCCTGATGCCGTCGTACTGGTCGTGAGTGTGAAAGCACTGAAACGACATGGGGAAGGCACTGACAAAAAAGCACTCAAAAAAGGACTGACGAACCTGGAAAAACACTTGGAGAACCTCTCCTGGTTCCAGGTCCCGGTCATCGTCGCGATCAACCAGTTCACCGGCGATTCTGATGAAGAACTGGATTTCATTGAACATTTCTGCTCAGAAAAACAGGTCCCCTGCGCCGTCGTCGACGTCTGGGCTAAAGGAGGCGAAGGCGGCATCGAGCTGGCTGGCAAACTCGTCAGCATGATCCATAATACTCCCTCCCGTTTCACCTATTTGTACGACCTTGATTTACCTGTGAAAACAAAAATAGAGATCATTGCAAAAAAGATGTACGGCGCTGACCGGGTCGGCTACTCTGTCAACGCGGAAAGCGACCTGAAACTCTGCAAGGAGCTTGGGTTAGACACCCTGCCGATCTGTATTGCAAAAACACCGTACTCCTTGTCTGATGACCCCTTGTTGCTGGGCAGACCTACCGGTTTTAAAATCACAGTACGGGACATTAAATTCTCCGCTGGAGCCGGGTTTCTCGTCCCGATGACCGGAAAGATCACCACCATGCCCGGTCTTCCACCGAACCCTCAATCTGAGTCTATGGATATTGACAAGAACGGCAACATCATCGGCCTCTCCTAATCCTTTTTTTTGGACTATAATAGTACTATAGTACTCTTTATATATAGAAAAATGCTTATCATCGTTGGGCGAGGAATCCAGTATGGATGAAGATGTTATAGAACAACAGATTGATGAGATTCTCGAAGCATTACGGGAGACTTCAGGCAAAGACATCGGACGGGACGTCCTGGAAAAAGAGCTACGAAAGTTCTTAGAATACGGTGTTCCTTTTGAGCATGCGAAACAGACCATCGTCAAAAAATTCGGTGGTGGCGGCGGGTCTGTAAAACTCGCGGCACCCTCAGAACGCACGTTGATTGTTGATCTCAAAGCAAGTCAGCAAAGCGTGCATGTGCGCAGCCGCATCATCTCCGTGAACCCCCGAGAGATACAAGTCAAAGGCGAGACCCGTAAGATCTTCTATGGGATCCTCGGTGATGAGACAGGGACGATCCAGTTCACCGCCTGGAAGGATTTCGAACTGGAGAAAGGCACCGTAGTCGACATCACCAACGCATACACAAAAGAATGGCAAGGCAACCTGAAGGTAAACTTCGGTGACCGCACCAAGGTCTCCAAGCTGGATGCCACGGAACTCCCAGAGATGAACCTCGAACCACGCACCTACAAAGTCAATGAGTTACACGGTGGTCTTAGCGCAGTGGAAGTTACTGCACGGATCCTTGAGATAAAGGACCGTGAGGTGGACATCTCCGGTCAGAAGAAAAAAGTGTTCTCAGGAATCCTTGGGGACGAGACTGGCAAAGCCCAGTTCACCGCGTGGCATGATTTCAAACTTAAGGAAGGAGTGGTTGTGAAGATCGCTGGCGGGTATGTGAAATCCTGGAAAGGGATCCCCCAGTTCACATTTGATGAGAAATCAACCGTGGAGAAACTCGATGCAAACACGATAGCAAAAAAAGATGTGAAAACACAGAAGATACCGCTCTCCGAGCTGGTGGAACGCAACGGAGCTCTTGATATCGAGGTGGAAGGCACCGTCATTGAGATCCAGAAAGGCTCAGGGGTGGTGCAGCGCTGCCCACAGTGCAACCGGGTGCTTCAGCAGGGCTCCTGCGCAGTCCATGGGACTGTCGAAGGAAAAACAGACCTGCGGATGAAACTGGTCATCGATGACGGAGCTGGTTCTGTGAGTGCTATCCTTGGCAAGGAGCTGACAGAAAAACTCCTAGGCAAGACCATGCCGGAGTCTGAGGGGATGATTGAGGAGATGAACAGCATCTTGTTTGGTCATCGGATCAGTCTGCAAGGCAACGCCCTTGGGGATCAGTTCGGGGTCACTGTGATAGCGCGGGATGGGAAACGAGCGGATTTCAATGTCGCTGCAGAAGCAGAACGCTTATCCCAAGAACTGGAGGAGTTCCTATGAGACGAGAACCAGCCTGGCGTATCTTTGCCGCAGAATACAATGATACTGCTCTGGAGATCAAAGGCGGCGGGGAGAAAGTCCCCTCCTATGTCGTCACACCCCTGGGAAGCAAAGTGAACCGCGTGTTCATCACCGGGGTGCTTACTGATGTGGAAAGCGTCATGGAAGGCGGAGAGTACCTCCGAGCACATGTGTCTGATCCGACGGGGGTGTTTACGATTTATTCAGGCCAGTATCAGCCGGAGGCGACTGCGAAGCTGCAGAGCATTGAGGCTCCCGCGTTCGTCGGGGTCGTCGGGAAAGTCCGGACGTACGTGCCTGAGGAAGGCACCTTGTATGTCTCCTTGCGCCCTGAACTGATCCGCGAGGTCAGCGCAGAAGCCCGTGACCGATGGATCATTGAGACCTGTCTGCAGACCAAACATCGGATGGGTGCGATCGTCGAGGCGATGAAGATGACTCAACCGAACGTCTACGACCTCAGAAAACTAGGGTACAGCCGTGAGCTCTCCGAAGGGATTGTCGCTGCCTTGAAAAAATATGGAACTGTCGATGTGAACAAATATGCAACTCTTATCCGGGAATCCTTGCAGTTCATCGTGCCTGGTGCTGCGGAGAAGTTCGAAGAAATCAAATTAGAGGAATCCTTAGAATTAAAAGAACAGAAAAAAGAGACAAAGAAAGAGGCAAAGAAACCAAAGAAACAGAAGAAGGAAGACGCTCATCCGGTTGAAGCAACGCAGGAGCCTGAGACAATCGTGATGGATACCATCAAAGAGCTGGAAGGCGATGATGGCGCCCCCTGGGACAGCATCGTTGAGGCCTGTAAAAGCAAAGGACTTGATGAGAACGCCATTGAAGAAGCACTAAACTCACTGATGGACAAAGGATTCATCTACGAACCAATGCTAGGCACGCTGAAAACAACCTGATCAATCCTTCAATAGGTCTTCTCCGCCTTCGAATTGTTGCTGGATGTCGGTGTAGATATCCTCGATGCCGAAGAAGTTTTTCTTTGAGGTCGGGATTAATCTGGTGTACCCGCCGATGTCCTTGATCAGATGCATGACCTGCTCGCTGAGCTCCCGATGCATCGATGGCTCCTCGTTGTACAACGCCTCAAGGATTTCTTCGACGTTATCAGACCATCGTTGGATGAGCTGTTGTTCTTTTTTAGACAAGAGGTCTGCTTTGCTTAGGATGTTTATCTGCGGCTGGTTCATCCGCAGGTTCGTCGTGATCGCAAGCAGCAATTGAGAGACGAACCCGGATGCTGTTTTTGCCAGCATCGGATCTAACAGATAGCAGATGATCGATTTTTCCGGGCTGAGGAACTTGACGGTGTATTTGCCTGATTCTCGGAAGACGAACAGTTCCAACTGCCCCGGCGTATCAAGAAGAATATAATCTGCCTTGAACGAGTTGATGCTTACTTTCACATCCTCGGTGTTGAGTGCGATCATGTCGGCACAGGCGATCTGTGCCCCGTTCGGTCCCAGTCTGTTTGCATCCATGACCTCTCGTAGGTTAATCCAGTCCCTGATGTCGACATCAGGCTCGTAAGGGAGGTTCTCTGCGCCAGGGTCCAGGTTGACGATGATGGCATCAAGCCCGCGGTCCCTGCACCATTGTTGCATGGATGCGGTGAGTGTCGATTTACCGGATCCGGCTGTGCCAATAAAATAGATGAAGATTTCTTGTTTCATTTTTTTCCCCGTATATCGTTCATATGGTCGATGCGTTTCTCAAGAAGTTGTTTTGTTCCGATATCATGGCGGATGAACAAATGGTCTCCTTTGATAAAGCTAAGTGCATGCTCACTGATTTTTTCTGCTTCATCTAAGTCATCATGGATTCCGACGACTGCCAGGGACCGTGATGATCCGGTGAGGATATGGTTTTCTTTTTTGTTTACTGATGCGTAGAAGAGCCGTGCACCAGTCTTGTGTATGGCTTCTTCGTTGACGTAGATTGGTTCACCAACCATGCTTTTCGCTCCGTATCCTTCCGGGACGACATATTTGCAGACGGTTGATTTCTTCTCAACCTGGATGTCTTTTGTGGACAGTGAACCGTCAAGCATGGCGGCGCAGACATCAAAGAAATCGGTCTGCAGCAGCGGTAGCACGTTCATGGCCTCTGGGTCGCCGAACCGAGCGTTGACTTCGATGATTTTCACACCATGGCTGGTGAGGATGAACTGTCCGTAGATGGGTCCGATGTAGGTGGCGTGTTCTTTTGCTAAGGCCTGGATGATGTGTTGCAGGATAGTGACTCCTTGCTGGTATTCTTGCTTTGAGAGGAACGGTAAGAGTCCGTTTGCGCAGGAGTATGAGCCCATGCCTCCGGTGTTTGGGCCTTTATCGTCCGGCAGAAGTCGTTTGTGGTCTTGTACTGCTGGTAAGGGTGCGATATGGTTTCCGTCGGTGAACGCCTGCAGGGTGAACTCTTCGCCGAGTGCTTTTTCTTCGATGAGGACTTTTGCTGCTCCGCCGATCTTGCTCTGTATGACTTCTTTGACATACTTCATGGCTTCGTTGGTGCCGTTGAAATGATCACCGGCGACGTGTACGCCTTTGCCGCCGGTCAACCCGATGGGTTTGATGGCGACCTCTGCGTTTAGGTCTTCTATGAAGCGTTGTGCTTCTGCTGGGTCTGTGAAGCTGTGATGCTGCAGTTGACCAGGGATCTTATATGTTGTGAGAAGGTTACGCATCCATTCTTTGTCCGTCTCGATGCGGGCTGCGTTTTTCTTCGGCGCACAGGTCTGAATCTTGTGTTTTGTTAGTGCATCAGCCAGCCCTGCTTCCAGGGGGGCTTCTGGTCCGATGAGTGCGATATCAATATTTTTTTTCTGCGCATATGACACGATCTCAGGGATCTCTGTTTCTTTTTTCAGCAGGTATTCCGTAGCGAGTTTTTCTATCCCTGGGTTCAGGTTGTTCATTACGGAAAACAGGGTCGCTTGTTCTGATCGAGCGACCGCGTCACAGATAGCATGTTCTCGTGCGCCACCACCAACCACTAACACGTTCATAGAATTCCCCTTCCTATTTATTTCCTATTGAGTTTTATTGTTCTGTTTCCTTTTTTTTCAGTATCTCGCTGACGGAGACGAGTGGGATGAACTGTACTTCGAGTTTCTTGAGAGTTTCTTTCGCACCTGCCTGCCGGTCGACGACGGTGAGGACTTTTTCGACTTCCGCTTGGTTCTCACGAAGGATTTGTATGGTTTTTACCACGGAGCCGCCGCTGGTTGTGACGTCTTCGACGATGAGGACGTTTTTTCCTTTCACATCGCCTCCTTCGATTTGTTTTCCGGTGCCGTGTTCTCGTTTTTCTTTGCGGATGATGACATACGGAATATCTGTTTCTAGTGCAAGGGCGACTACTAGGGGTACTGCTCCGAGTTCCATGCCTGCGAGCATGTCGTATCCTTTGGAATAACTACTCATTTCTTGTGCGATGAGTCTGAGTGTTTTTGGCTCGGTGCTTGCTTTTTTTATATCGATGTAGTAATCGCTGATAGCTCCTGAGGTAAGGACGAATCTGCCGAATTTGATGGCGCCGCAGTCTTTGAGTTGCTGGATGAGTTTTTCTCGCTTCATATGAGACTGGGGTATTGGTTGTGGTGATTTATAATTATCCAAACCTCTTGAATGGAAGATGTTTTATTTTCAACAAAAAAGTTGTGGATAATGTGATTTTTGCCTTCATCTTCCTCATGTGGAAGATGTTTACTGAAAATAGTTTTCAGTTTCATGGCATTTCTTTCCGTCACTCTACAATTTCATTTCTTATTGTTTTATAAAATTAAGATGTTCAGACTCACTATCGAGTTTAAGATGGGTATTATTATCTGTAAATTGATAAGAATAAGAAAAAGTAGCATTTTTATTTTGAGTTATTATCACTAATTTTCCATCTTTTATTTCCCAAGTTACATGTCCAAACGGCATCGTTGCTGTTCCACCTGAAAAAAATGTCATTGTAACTTGTTCTGTACTTACCCATGTCCCTATAAACTTGTTTTTCTCTGTATTGAAAGGTTCATACATAAATAGAGTCGATACCATACTAATAAGAAAAATAACAATTGCGATTATTATTATTTGTTTTTTCATGCCTTTCCTTCTACAATTTCA
>JBFYMQ010000056.1:0-12991 GCA_041304825.1 Thermoplasmatales archaeon | reverse complement strand
ATCTTTTCATTTTTTTCAGGATATCTACTACTTTTTCATCTGGTTTACAAGTAATTATCTTCTCTGACATAATATCTTCAGCGGTCTTTACGGTCCCATGCTGGAGCGACCGAATGTCTGGTACTCCAAAAACATATGGGGAAAAATTTTTTGGAGACAGAGTAGCTAGTATGTCATGTTCTGTTATTACTCCTATCAGTTCGTTCTTTTTTTTCGTATTAATAACCCAGATGTGATGTCTTCCAGTAAGGATATTCAGAACATTAGTTATGTCCTCATTTTTTTCAATTATTGGAATATCCCAGAGATGGTCATTCATCAACTGTTGTACTGGAAGATTATAGAAATCAGTGATTAAGCGATTTTTCATTAAAGACATGTATCACTATACAATATTTAATAACTATGAATCTGAAGCTGTTTGATCTGTATTGAAAAATTTCATAACGATTAAATATCTCAATCTTATTGCCCGGGTTGGAGGAGTACATTTATGGAACTCATTTCGATAATAATAGTATTGAGCGGAATTATTGCCTTGTTTTTTGCTGGGTATCTGATTTTTAAGATACGCAGGGAAAGTTCAGGGACTGAAAAAATGCAGGAGATTAGCAATGCGATTCGAGAGGGAGCTATCGCGTTTTTAAATAGTGAGAATAAGGTTTTGGTTGTATTTGTCGGCGTTGTCACCGCTATTCTTCTTGCCGTGTCATTCATCCCTGATAGTGGTATGTATTGGGGGACTGCTCTTGCTTTTCTTATTGGTGCTATCCTTTCCATGCTTTCAGGTAATATCGGGATGCGTATCGCAACGATGGCTAATGCCAAGACCGCTCAAGGAGCGAAAACGAGTGTCAACAAAGGATTATCCATTGCTTTCTCAAGTGGAGCTGTTATGGGAATCAGCGTTGTTGGGCTTGGAGTGCTTGGTGTTTTTGGAATGTTCCTTTTGTTTTCCGAGGTTCTTGGGTATGCTGTGAATGTTACGACTAATATCCTCTTCGGTTTTGGGTTTGGTGCTTCATCAGTCGCATTATTTGCCAGGGTCGGTGGTGGGATTTATACCAAATCAGCTGATGTCGGAGCTGATCTTGTAGGAAAAGTTGAGGAAAACATCCCTGAGGATGATCCCCGGAACCCTGCAGTCATAGCAGATCTTGTTGGTGATAATGTTGGTGATGTCGCTGGAATGGGTGCGGATCTGTACGAATCCTATGTTGAATCGATTATTGCTCCTATGGCCTTAGCAGCAGTTGCAGGGGGATTTGCGCTTCAAACCTATGGTTCGAATGCCATAATTTTGCCCTTGTTAATCTCAGCGATTGGTATCTTTGCATCTATCCTAGGAATGTTCTTTGTTCGCACAGGAAAAAAATCAAATGTCTATTCAGCGATGCGCAATGGTCTATTTGCAAGTACTATCCTAGTTGCGATTTTCGCTGGAGTTGCGACCTGGTATCTGCTTGATGGAAATATGGGGCCGTATTTAGCGATACTTGCTGGTTTGATTGCAGGCATTGTTATTGGGTTAAATACTGAATATTTTGCTTCTGAAAAACAAAAACCTGTGAAAGGGATCGCTGAAGCTGCAAAGACAGGCCCAGCAACCGTCATCATACAAGGATTGGTGACTGGGATGATGAGTACAGTTATCCCGGTCATATCTGTAGTAGTTGCAATGATCCTTTCCTATTATTTTGCTGAATTTTACGGTGTTGCTATTGCTGCGGTCGGAATGTTAAGTGTTCTAGGGATCTCTCTAGCGACCGATTGTTATGGACCTGTCGCTGACAACGCTGCAGGGATTGCAGAGATGAGCGGTATGGGCCAAGAAGTAAGAGAACGAGCAGAATCATTAGACGCCGTTGGCAATACAACCGCAGCGATGGGAAAAGGATTCGCGATTGGCTCTGCAGCGATTACCGCCCTTGCGTTAATTTCAACGTTTATTGTATCATTATCTCTTCATTATTCACCTGACCAGATCTTGAGCTTCTTATCACTGGGGAGTACAACAAGCCCCTATCTTGTCGCTGGTATTTTCCTTGGTGCGATGCTTCCTTTTGTTTTCATTGCTCTTACCATGGGTGCCGTAGGAAAAGCAGCCTATAGCATGGTCGAAGAGGTTAGATACCAGTTTAAAGAATTTCATTTATTAACCGATCCAAACAGTAAACCTGATTATAAAAGGTGTGTTTCCATTAGTACAAAACGAGCATTACGTGAGATGATCATCCCTGGATTGCTCGCGGTTATTTCCCCAATTATCATAGGGGTTGTTTTTGGGCTCATTGGACCAAAAGGGGCAGGCCTTGCCGGACTTGGCGGGCTTCTTATTGGATCAATAGCGACTGGTTTTCTGCTTGCTATCTTCCTTGCAAACGCAGGTGGTGCTTGGGATAACGCAAAAAAATATATCGAAGCAGGGAATTTAGGTGGAAAAGGATCCCCGGCTCACAAAGCAACCGTGATAGGAGATACTGTTGGAGACCCTTGTAAGGATACTTCAGGTCCATCGCTGAATATTTTGATTAAGCTGATGTCTGTAGTAACCCTTGTCTTCCTACCATTATTTATCATATTTGGCTAATGAGATACAGTAGCTTCATCTCCATTCCTTGGAATGTCGAAGAGTATCATTGGAGAAGTTACTCTTCATTTTTTTTCTCTCATAAATTGTTATCAAGTTTTTTAATTATCCAGCTATATTTGCTAAATAATTTTTATTTATATTTTTTTAAAAAAAAGTCTAGGTTACAGGCTGATAATTCCAATCGAGATGAAAGCAATAACAAGGATGGATAAGAATGATCCTATTGCTACGATGAAGAAGGTTGTTCGTTTACGCAGACCTAAAAACGTACCAATAATTGTTGTAGACATCGCCCCGGTCCCCTGAAACGGAACGAACATAAAAATTGCTAACACAATGAGTAATAACCGTCCATAATTTCTGAGTTCTATTTCTCTTGTTTTTCGATGTAATTTCTCATACCAAAGCTTAAGGGAGACTTTTGTTTTATAAAAATGTGGTTTCTTTCGGTGAATGCCAAGAAAGGGAAATGGAGGGATATGTTTTATGAACCATTCTAAAAACCACCAATTTGTGATAATAGCAAGGCAGACAAGGATGTCAAATACCCAAAGAGTTAAGCACCAATGTATCACAGGCAAACCTTGACCTAGTCCAATGAATATTACTGTTTCTTTTCCAGCTGGAGGGACAAAGTAAGCCAATGAGAGTCCTGCATACCATTTTTGTTGATCAGGGGTTAAAAGGCCATATATAAAAAGAAAAAAGACCGCGCCAATTACTATGATAATAAAAAAAATTGCTAATTGTAACCAGCCGGAAATATATACGGTATGTTTTCCAATTTTGACGACATTATTACGGTTCATATCATGAGCAGAATTATCAATACTATTCTTCATGTTTGTCTCTTATTTTTTGGTTTAGGGATTATTTTTTGATTTATAATTTTTTATTCTTTCATCAAAAAATCTTTGTAAACCAAGGATATTCTTTCTACTCGACGATCAGATCCTTCGAGTATTTATCAGTATCTGCAAGAAGAAACTCGTTGCTCATGCTCAGGCAGGAGACCGGGCAGATGTCATTGCATTGTGAACAAAAGCAGCAACGAGCAAGAAAAATGCGTATTTTTTTCTCATCCTCCTTGAACTCAATCGCCTCTGTCGGGCAAACCTTGATACATAATTTACAGCCAATGCATTTTTCTTTGTCATAACAAATTTTTCCTCGAAAGTGATCAGGGGTGACAATCGGTGGGTTCATCTTAGCCGTCCCATTTGAAACATTTTCCATAAACTTAGTTGTCGATGAAGGAGTGTATTTAGCTGGAAATTTATTCGTAACCGGTTTTTTAAACATTCGACCGAGAACTTGTGGTAGCATCGAAAATCTCATGCGTTCAACCTCCGAGATTTCTGGATACTTTGCTGATGCAATTCTTCTTTATCAAGAGCAAAACTGTTTTTGTTTTCAATCACAGTGACCCTATTGGTACACGACATACACGGATCTGTAGAGGCAGCAACTATAGGGATGTCTGCAATTTGTTGTCCTTTCAGCATAGGAATCCAGGGCATGATGTTGCTATAGGTCGGAGCCCGAACCTTCCATGAATAGATATGTTCATTTGCATTCATTTTAACGTAATGAAATACTTCACCGCGAGGTGCTTCCATTCTACCGATGCCTTCTCCATTCACGGTCTTTAATTTCGCAAGTAATTTCGCTATCTTTGGTTCTGAAACGATCGCCCCTGAAGGCATGTGCTCAAGACATTGTTCTATCAGGGAAATCGATTGTTTTATCTCCAGTAAACGGACAATAATTCTATCATAGACATCCCCGTTTACCTCACCGGTGAGGACATCAGGGGTGACATAATCAAAATCAAGATCGCCATATGCAAAATAACTCTGATCTAGTCGTACATCCTTTTTAACACCAGAAGCACGAGCGGTTGGCCCTACTGCAGCTAATTTTAAGGCTTCTTCTTTGGTAAGGATCCCACAGCCTTTACTGCGCATTATGAATGTTTTATCGTCCAAAAACACATGACGAAGTTTTTCAAATCGATCTTTCAGATACTGCAAGGTTTCATGGATCTTAGGATACATCTCTGGGGTGATATCACGTCGTACACCACCGATCATCGTAATTCCCTTCGTGATTCGATTTCCGCAAAGATATTCAGTAAGGTCTAATACTTTCTCCCGTATCTCCCAAGTTAAAAACAACACGGAATCAAACCCAATCTCATGAGCAGCGACACCCGCCCAGAGGATATGTGAACATATCCTCTCAAGTTCACCATGAATCACTCGAAGATACTGGGCATGCTCTGGAACTTCGATGTCTGCGATTCGTTCGACAGCTAAGGAAAATGCCATAGGATGACAATAGGAACAAATCCCACAAATACGCTCAGCAAGATACAACACCTGAATTGGGTTACGCTTTGTTCCTGCCCATTCGATCGCCCTGTGCACATGACCTAGCGCTACAGAGACATCTACAATTCGTTCACCATCAATTTCAAATTGGAAGGCAACCGGTTCCTTTAATGCAGGATGAATAGGCCCTATCGGAAGCTGAAACGTCGTTTTTGTTACTGGACTCATTGTTCCACCTCATGAAGATTTTTTACAAATTTTTGAGGACCTGTTTCATCCCGACGCCAGGGGAAGACATTTGTTGGGAAATCATCGCTTATAAAAATACGTTTATTAGTAGGGATATCTTTGACTTTCACTCCAAGCATCTCTTGTTTCTCTTGTTCGGAGATAAGAGCCCCGGGGAACAGATCTGTGATGGTTTCAATAGTTGGGTCTGATTTGGGTAACGTTACCTTGAAATTGATTGAAAGTTCTTTATGCGGAAAACCATGATAGATTGAGAAATGATAGATAAGGTCAATATTATCGTTAATATCGTATCCAGACGTAACTGCAAAATGTGGACATTCGTCGAACTGGAAAAGATGTTTTAATCCTTCTTTAAACACACTTCGATTGATATGAATCCAGATATGGACGAACTCTGTTTTTTTCATGCCGGTTATATGTCGTTCGATACGGGATTCACTGATGTTTTGTGAAAATGCATTTTGATACGATTGAAGAATTTCTTCAGGTGTTTTGTGTTGGTCTCTCGTCATTTTTTTGCCTCCAATGTCTCAAGTTTCATCCATGCTTTTGCAACACCGTTTATGATGTTTTCTGGTCGTGGTGGGCATCCAATCACATACACGTCAACAGGGATAACCTGATCGATAGGGCCGACAAGATTATATGATTCATAGAACACATCTCCGGTATTACCGCAATTACCAACACAGATGACTGCTTTTGGATCTGGCATTTGCTTATAGATTCGTTTGACTTTGTCAACAAGTTGGCGGGTCACAGGTCCTGTAATTAATAACGCATCTGCATGTCTTGGTGTACCAACGAGTTTTATTCCAAATCGTTCCACATCATAACGAGGGCAAAGGGCTGCGATTATTTCAATATCACATCCATTGCATGAACCAGAATTACAATGATATACCCATAGTGCTTTTTTAAATGATTTAGAAAGGTTCTTTGCCATGGTTCAACCTCGGTGTCTTTTCAGCGGATGTAATCTTTTAGACTATTAGAAATTTCCGGTGCCTGATTGATTCATCGTTTGCTATCGTATCCATAAATCCTTCCCAATTCAGCAAGATAAAATAATATCTCGTTCATAAAGAATATTTCATAACCTTCTTAAATTATACTGAGTTACTATCTGCTGTAAATTTAAGATAGTTGGTGATACTAAGTTCGTAAGAAGCGCAGGTAAACTTTCTAACAAAATTTGGGAAAAATTAAGGGGAGATAAATGGAAGAGTATCCTGAACCTGAATTTGGAGATCATAGACCCGTTGGAACATTAAGACAATTCGCTATTTATATAATTATCAACATTCTCGTCGGCATCATAATTTTTCAATTGCTAAAGAATTGGCATCAGACTATCGCTACTACTATATTCATTGCTCTTGTCATCGGAACCTTAATGTTCTGGAAATTAAGAGTACCTATCGCTTTTATTGGCATCGTCGTTCTTTTGCTTACTGGGACAATTGATTTACCCCATACTATTGAGTTCATGAATTTAGATGTCATCATTTTCCTAATAGGCATGATGATAATGGTGGGCATGCTTCGGCGCTCTGGTTGTTTCCGCTGGATGTTATTGAAAATCATTAAAGCAGCCAAATTTCGAGTGAACATATTAATGGTTATCTTATTAGTGTTAGCAGCTGTTCTGGCAGCATTTCTTGATGAAGTGACCTCGATACTTATCATAAGCACCTTGGTGCTTGATTTATGTGATTTTTATAAAGTAAATCCTGTAAATTATATTATATCTGTTGTTTTGGCTACTAATATTGGGAGTTCTTGGACGGTATTAGGAAATCCTGTAGGTGTCATGATCGCTTTACGTTCAGGGCTCACTTTTGAAGACTTCATTTTAACGGCATTACCGATAGGAATATTAGCTCTAGTCAGCCTAGTTATCATTATTTTAATCTGGCAGAAAGGTGAATTAAAAAAGCTTCACCAAAAAATCGAAACTAATTCAAAACAAGATCAATTGATTATGTTGGGTGAATGGTGTGATGTTAAGGATAAAGAATTGTTTCGAGGCAGTTTAATTATTTTTGCTGTGGTTATTATTGGTCTAGCCCTTCATTATAGATTAGAGCTAATTTTAGGTCTAGCACATAATACTTTACTTGTGGCATTTTCTATTGCCGGTGCCGGGATTGTCATGCTTTGGCGAAGAAACGAAGCTAAGGAATTGCTCACCAAAGATGTGGACTGGTGGACACTCATTTTCTTTATGTTCCTTTTTGCAAAAGCTGGCAGTCTTAAATATGTAGGTGTTACCGATATCGTCTCCAATGGTTTGATAGACATTGGAGGTGGGAACCTTCTGTTACTTATTCCTTTAATTTTAATCCTTTCAGGAATTATCTCTTCATTTCTTGATAATGTTCTTGTAGTAGCTATGCTGATTCCTGTAATACAGAGCATGACAACATCGCTTGGTACAGATGCACTTTGGTGGGCTTTATTATTTGGTGCTTGTTATGGTGGCAATATGACAATGATTGGCTCAACAGCCAACATTGTCGCTTTAGGTCTATTAGAAGAAAGAAAATGTTATCATATGACACTTAAATATTGGTTAAAAATCGGTATTCTTGGCGGTTTAATACCGATGCTTATCGCGACAATAGCTTGCCTGTTTATGTTTCTGTAGTATTGTATATCTCTAGCATACTTTCGTACAATTTATTGAAAAATTAGGAACTCCTCAGTAGATAAATGCTCCGTTTTTATTAACCGTTGCTTCTTTGTTTTTTTAGAAAGATACGGTAGAAAAATATGATATCAATCGTCTGTGGTTTACCAACTTTCATGATCATCATTTCAGTAGTCGGCCTTTTATCTATTCAAGGAAAAAAATCTTTAAAAAAAATTTTTTTATAACCAATGTTTTTTTGCTTTTATTAAAAAGTCCTTTTCCAGAAGAAAAAATCCGTTAAAATGGTTATCCAAATACTAATAAAGCATATGTGAATACCGGTATAACGACATGACAGCTATAAAGGAAATAAAACAAGCAGAGACCGATGCCGTTCAAATCATAGAAAATGCTAAAAAAGAAGCAGAAAAAATTATAGAAAAAGCATATAAAACTGCAGAAAAGGAAAAACAAAAAATTCTCGAACAAGTAGCAAAGCAAGTAACAAAAACCTTTGAAAAGGGTGAGCAAGACGCTCAAAAAGAAATCCAAGTCATACAGAAAGAGGGGAGCAGTGCAACCGTAGAATTGAAAAAAAATGCGCAAAAAAAGGTACCTGAGGCGGTAACACTCATTATCACTGAGGTTCAAAAGGAGGAATAACAATACTTTTTCCCGCTGAAATGAAAAAAACCTCAATTCTCATTTATCAGAGTTATTTAGAAGATGTGATAAAAAAACTCCATGAGCAAGGGCTTGTTCAGATTATCAATATTGAAAAAGATGACCAGGCGATAAGTGAACTTACTGAAAAAATCGAGCTGCCCCGTGAAGTCACTGTATTTAATTCATATGAGTTACGATTAACAAAAATTATTGATATTTTAGCCAAAACAAAAAAAACTCCTCAAGGAATAAAAGCGATTCTCCATCCAGAACCACCCGTGATCAAAGAAGTAAAAAATCGATCATCTTTTGAAATTTCCTCAGACACAGAACAGATTCTACAGGCGATTGAAAACAGCATTCTAACACTTGAAGAGCAAATAAAACAGTTACAAGAACAAAAAACCAAAAATGAAGAGATGGAAAAACAGTTAGAACTCATAAAAGATTTCTCTGTTGATTTAGATGATTTTAAAGACTCACCTTCCGTCATTGTTATTGCAGGAAGAACATCACATTTCCTCCAATTACAAAATCAGATTGAATCGCATGATACAATAATGATATCTGGGAAAGAATTTGGCACTCGAAAGAAAAAAGAATGGGCTGTGATACTCGTCGGTCATATCACTGAAAAAGAAACACTGGAAAAACTGAGCCGTGAGTATCTGACTGTTTTTGATTTTAAAGACCTCTCAGGCTCACCAACAGAAGGTGTAACAGATCTGCAACAAAAACAAAAGGATCTCGAGGATGAAATACAAAAAATCGTATCAGAACTAACCATCTATTCAGACAAATACCTTCAGGATTTATACGCACTTCGTGAGCAAATACAGTTTGAGCGAGCACGAAAAGAAATCATGAAAAACTTTGCACAAACACAGACAACCTATATCGTTAAAGGATGGGCGCTGAAAAGAAATGAAGAGACTATTCGTTCTTTGGTAGAGACAACGTGTGAAGGACATTGTTCTCTGGCTTTTGACACGCCATCCAGCAACCCGGACAACCCCCCAACATATCTTGAAACACCGAAATGGGCATCGACATTTCGAACATTCCTTGAGTTGTTCGCGACACCAAAATACCATGAGCTGAACCCAACCATATTTATGGGTGTTTTCTTCATCATATTCTTTGGATTCATGCTAGGTGATGCCGGGTATGGATTGGTCATTCTCCTTCTGTCACTATTTGGGTATTTTAAATTTGGTAAGCATAGTCCATTTCTAAAAAATTGGAGTTTTTTAGGCATATGGCTTGGTACTGCGACTACGATAGCCGGTTTGCTGATGAATAGTTTCTTTGGGGATTTCATCCCTCGGTTCATTTATCATGATTTAGAACGACCCATATATAGTGCAACAATCGCAGGAGTGCAACTTCCCCTTGACGCCCTTGGAGACCCTCTGGTGATTCTTACTATTGCGTTACTCTTAGGTCTCATTCATCTTAATCTTGGTATTGTTCTTGGACTGATCCAAGCAGTAAGACAGAAAAAATATAAGATTTTCATCACACAATACTTTTCCTGGATCCCGCTCCAAATAGGTGGTGGTATACTCATAGGTGTGTTCATTTTACGATGGGAGATTAGTACGCTGATGATGTATGGTGCAATTCTGCTTACCCTTGTTGGGATCATATTGGTTTTTCTCCATTCAGGCCCCATCGGTTTTTTTGGCATCACAGGGTATGTTGGTGACTGGTTGTCCTATGCTCGATTGCTCGCACTTGGTCTTGCGACATCAGGCATGGCGCTTGCTTTTAATGTCGTTGCAGAGCTGGTACCCGCCTTAATCCCTGTTGTAGGAATCGTCTTATTCCCCATCTTACTTGTGGTGTTACATACAGCGAACCTTGGGATTCAAGCTTTAGGAGCAGGAGTTCATTCGTTACGACTTCAATATGTCGAGTTCTTCAACCGTTTCTATGAAGGCGGCGGTAAGGAGTTCGACCCGTTTCAAGCAAACAGAAGATATACGAAAATAGAAAAATAAAAGAAAAAATTGGAGGTAGAAAGAAAATGAAGAAAAGAATAATCATGACGCTAGGACTTGCCTTGTCGATTCTTATGATTTTCTCCGCAGGTTTTGCGCAAGCTCAGGAGGAAACAGGAGCGACACAAGAGGATCAAAACAAAATTTTATTAATACTTGGCTGCGCAATTGCGATTTCTATCGCAGGGATCTCTGCTGCGATCGGTCTTGCTTTTGCCGGTTCCGCTGGTGTTGCAGTCACCGCTGAAAAACCGAATCTATTCGGTAAATGCTTGGTTCTCTCGGTTCTGCCTATGACGCAAGCAGTCTATGGTTTGTTAACCGCAATTCTGTTAATGCTTGGTGCCGGTCTTCTCGGTGGAGCTGCTCGAGCGGATATGACAAGCCCAATCCTTGGATCCGCTGCCGTCTGGATTGGTTTAATCGTTGGATTGACAGGAATATCTGCGATAAACCAAGGGATGGTCGCATCCTCTTCGATAAGCGCCGTAGGACGAAACCCTGATGTCGCAGCCCGTGGGATCATTTTCACGGTGATGACTGAGACGATCGCTATCTTTGGGTTACTCGCTGGTATCCTACTCATGACCGGTCTTGGGTTATTATAAGGTAAACAACGGACGAAAAAAAACAGGAAGAACATCATGTCTGCAGAAAAAATCATTGAACGTATCAAAAACGATGCAGAAAAGCAACGAGAACATATCATAGACGAAGCTGAAAAACAATCAAAGATTCTCTTAAAGACGACGAAAGCTCAAGCAGAGAAAGACGCTGAATTACTTCTTCGAAACGGGCGACACGAAAGCGACAATGCAAAAAAGATCCTTGTATCGAAAGCCATTCAAGATGTCAGAAAGGATATGATGAAAGCAAAAGAAGAGATGATTGAACTCTGTTTCTCGGAGGCACTGGAGAAACTTGGCTCATTACCAGATGACCAGTATAGAAAATTTGTCATCACGTTGATACGTGCGGGGAAAAAGCGTTTAGGGGAAGATTGCACCGTGTCTGTATCAGGCACCATCGATAAAGAAATCGCGACACAGGAAAAAGTAGTGGTTCAAGGAACCGTGAAATCAAGAGGGGGAATTATCCTGCACTCCGCTGATGGTACCATCACGATCGATAATACCTTTGAACGCGTATTGAACCGTAAAAAAGATGAAATTCGAATACATGTGGGAAAACTCCTTTTTCCCGTTTAAGGTGACGTTTAGTGTTTGAAGAGATCCTTTACCCAAGCAGCCCCTTCTTCTGGCTTACCCTTCTGATTATTCTTGCCGCTGTTTTTATCTTCATCGCTCGCACGTTCAGAACCTATGTGAAATTCATCTACCCAAATGCAAAATTCGAAGCGATTGGAAATCCCTTCATCCAAGAAAAAGAATTAAATATCCTGATTGAAAACACGACTCTTGACTCCTTCAAAGACCGTTTAAACGTCCTGCGAGATTATCAAGTGGAGGGAGAGTCAGCATCAGCGATACAAAAATCACTAGATCAGAATTTTCTTCGAACGATTACCATGATGCGCCAGGACAGTTCTAAAAAATTAGATGACTTCTATGAGTTTTATCTCCAGAAAATTGATTTCTACCTCGTCAAAAATGAGATAAAAAACATTATACGAGGAAACAACAGGAGACAATCTCTGGAAACAACTCTTCTACCTCAAACGAAAAGAATTCTTATGGAATTACAGAACATCTCCAAAGAAACGTTACCTCAGTTCTTACTGTCATATGGATTCAAAGATGAAGTACTCGAGGAAGTCAGGAAAGATCCACCAGATTTCCTCCAACTCGACATCCTGTTTGATAAACATTTTTTAAATACACTCAAAGAAGTAAAAGTCCCTCATAAATGTGATCAAGCGCTTCAAGATTTTATAAAAAATATGATTGATATGCTTACGATAAAACATCTGCTTCGTGCCAAACACCTCTCTTTTCCATTGGACCGCTGCAAAACAATGTATCTTGGGGAAGGTAAACAAATCTCACGGTGGCGCTTTGATCAGATGGCGGAAGCCTCTGACGTATCTCAGGTTATTACTGCTATCGAGGGCACCTCTTATTTTTCCGCGTTATCTACAAAAATCGAACAATACACCAAAGAAAAATCTGTCCAAATTCTTGAAAACATCACTCATAGCATGTTTCTTGGACGAATACGGGACATATCTCTTCAAAATTATCTTACCATGGGGCCTAGTGTACGATTCCTGGTTTCAAAAGAATTTGAAATACAGAATCTGAAAACCATTACAAAAGGGATCGCAGAGCAGCTCTCAGCAGAGAGTATTAAGAATAATTTAGTAAAAGAGGTCATAACATGAAGCTTGCTGCGCTTTGCGACCAAGAAACTGCGGTAGGCTTGCGACTCACCGGAATACATGACCTCTACGTTGCCCAACAAGAAACCACGCTTGCATTGTTTCAGGAATTGACGAAAAGAACTGATATTAGTATTGTGCTTATCACCGAAAGAATCGCCCATGACCTGG
>JBFYMQ010000055.1:0-13190 GCA_041304825.1 Thermoplasmatales archaeon | reverse complement strand
TTTTAAGAATGATAAAGGCGTTCTCACCAAGTTTAAATCTGTTGAGTCTATCCTTAGTGAGGAAGATGGGTATGATGCTCCTGAGCAGATAAAATATTTTATAAAAAATGAGTATGATCTTTTCAACATCACCTACGTTTTGCTCGTTGGTGGTTTGAAGTCACACATCTTCGCCAAGGATAAGGATACTAGCTCAGCTGGCTGGTCCGGTTGGTGGGTCCCAGTCCGGTATGTCAATATGCCGCAGGGTGATGACGAAGGATGTTTATCTGATCTCTATTATGGTTGTTTGTATAACGGAACTGGTGCCTTTGATAGCTGGGATTCTAATGACGATGGTGTGTATGCAGAGTGGATAGAATTCTCCCCAGCAGATGATATCGTTGACTTTTACCCGGAGGTCTACGTTTCACGGATCCCGTGTGTGACTGTTCGAGAGGTTAAATCATCTGTGAAAAAAATTATAACCTATGAAAGCACCGGTCCTGCTGATAAATCCTGGTATACCAACTTTGTTGGTGTCGGTGGGAAAACCTTCGAATATTTCGAAGGCAAACCTGATGGGGAATACCTCTGTGATCTCTCGTTCAATTATACAAAGAACGCTATCCCTGACCTCAAACTCGTCAGCTGTTATACCACGAACAGAGATATCGGAGGACGCACTCCAATATCCAAGGATATCCTGAAATCCTTCAATGACGGAGCAGGATTTGTGGATTTCGAAGGTCATGGGAACCCATACTCATGGAATACGATATGGCATGATGGTGAGTATCCTAAAAATTGGACTGGTGGTTTCAATATCTTTGCTTATCCCTTCCTCATCAATGGCGATAAGTTACCTGTTGTTATTGTCGGTGGATGTCACAATGGGATGTATAATGTCTCGATGATCCCCGCTATGCTTGATAGGAACCATTCCAAGACTAGGTATTTCTGTTATGGTGTTCCAGTCCCTGTCTGTTATAGTGCAGGTCTCCTCCTGAAATCACGTGGTGGCGCGATTGCTTCAACGGGTTGTACTGGCTACGGAATGGGATATGAAGGCGACCCTGTGAGTCTGAGTGCGGAACTTGAGGTCAATTTCTTCTATCGAATAGGCGAAGGAACGACAAACCTTGCGCAAGCCCACGGTCAAGCGATTCAGAAATTCCTTGCTGAGGAAGAAATTAACCAAGTCGAAGGATTCTGTATCACCAACTGGGCGCTCTTTGGTGACCCAAGTCTGCAGTTCGGTGGATATTCCTCCTAATGGAGGATTCCTCCTCTTTTCTCTTTATTTTTTTGTCTCTTTATCTTAACTCGATAAATAATAAAAAAAATAGAGATTGATGCAATAACCTTTTACACTTCTTGCATCAGAAATGCCCCAAGGCATTTTAATTTCTCTTCGTATGAATCTGGATATAAAAATCGTTCTGTTGCTGCTATGCTACTCAAGAGTGCATTTCCGTCCTGTGGCGTGAAACAGAACCCAACGATTTCATTTTCATTAATCGCATGAATCGTCGGGATAACGACGACGGTCTGATCTAGTATTCTTCCGTAATGGCCGTGATCTCTTCCAAATGAAAAAACAAGATTGGCTGATTTTTTATAAGTAACAGCAATCCGCGGGTTTTCCATAAACTTCTTAATGGCTAAATCCTTTGTTATTTTCGTATCAAGTTTAAGATCATACCAGATACAATGCATATACTGCGTGTTTAATTTCATCGCACTTGAAAATACATTCAAGTTGAGTCCAAGGGTCCTGTACAGATGATATACATCCACTGCGTGGTGTGTACCCATTTTTTCATCGTTGTGAGTTCCAACTTCTGGTGATGGGACAAAGCTTTTCACCTGGCTAATATCATTGGCTCGTCTGATACAGAGGAACCGTCCTTCTTTTAAATGGCTTTTTTTCTTATCAATCGCTAATGTATTGATAAGAACCGCCATGTTGTGTGTATTACAGCTGACAACATGTATAAATTGATCTTTTTTGGTAATCGCTTCATCATTTATCCCTAGAGCATACATTTTACCAAAGCCAAACTCTGATCCTTGTGCGATAAACCCTTTGATTTTACTTTTGTATTTATTGTAGAATTTTTCTTTATTCATCAGTCCAGTGCCTTTGGGTGTACAGTCGATGATAACCGAGGATCGTTTGATTGCTTCTTCAGCTTCGTACATTGGTTCAAGCCCCAGTTCTTGGAATTCTTTGACTTTATCCGGGGAAATACAGAGATTTGCGCCTCTGTTTATCATTCCTTTTATCTTTGGTCGATCTTCAAGGGTGGGGCTGTGTTTGTAGAATGTTACCTCGTCGATTCCGAGATCATCTTTAGCATCGCACAATAATCCAATCAAGGGCTCGCCTATTGTGCCTGTGCCTATAACATGAACAACATTTCCATGATTCATATTCCAACTCCCCGCAAGTAATTTGGGTAATCGGTTTGTTACATTTAACTGTTACTATTATTCGTGTTTATTATAAAATTTAAATTCTTTAAAATTCCGATAAACTTATTTCTTTCTACGGAATACGTAAATGTCTATGAATATTTTTACTATTCCTGGTAAAGACTTCGACTCCAATGTCTATGTTATCCTTGGAGATAACCCCACGATTATTGATACTGGTACAGGTTTTCATTCTCGGATGATTATTGAAGCCATTCAAAACATAATACCTTTAAAAAAAATACGACAGATTCTTCTCACTCATGAACATTTCGACCATGTTGGGGGTGTGCAGGATATTCTTCAGGCAACAGAAGGATCAGCACGAATTTTCGCTCATAGAGATGCTGTATCAAAATTAAAAGACGGAAAAAGTACATTTGCCGAAATGCTTGGTGGTATGATGCCGAGTATAACCGTCGATGTCCCATTAGTCGATAAAACGCAAATCACTATTGGGGATGAATCATTTCATGTTCTTCTCACACCTGGTCATAGTATTGGAAGTCTTTGTTTTTATAGCAAAAAAAATAAGGTTCTATTCTCTGGAGATACGATATTTGCCCATGGTGGTTTCGGTCGGTATGATTTTCCTGGCGGGGATTTTTGTTTATTGCTCCATTCGATAGAGCGACTTGCAACACTGAATATTAAAAATCTTTTTCCGGGTCATGGTCCCATAATTGAAGAATGCGGTACGGATCATGTGGCACTTGCGCTTTCCAATATTCGGTCGTTGATGTGAATGCTCTTCGTTCGGGATATTCTGAATAAAATTAAATGGACAAAGGATCTGAACAAGGTGACAATCTGGTATGTCCATCGAGGTGCATTGCATAACACGAAGATTATCTCCGGTGATGAAATTAAAGGCATTGGACGATCTTTTCTTGAAACATCGACTGCGATGATCCCTTATCATCGTATCATAAAAATTTTGTATGGTGATGAAGTGCTATTTGATCGATGGGACTTTAGTTCCAAGTATAAACAATTATAAAAATATACACTGTTTTCCTACTTACTAAATATGGAGGTAGAAAAGATATGTCCGTAACTGAAAAAACGTCGGTTGTTTCAGGTTTCTATAAGCTTCCAATAGAGAAGCGAAGAGAATTTGTGACTCAGTTCAGTACCTTAAACCAGGACGATGTGAATAGTTTTTCTTCATGTCTTGATCTTGCGACAGCGGATCGTATGATTGAAAATGTTCTTGGAACTTTTGAATTACCACTTGGTTTGGCGGTAAATTTTCTGATTAATAACAAAGATTATATTATCCCGATGGCAACAGAAGAGTCCAGTGTTGTTGCTGCAGCTAGTAACGCAGCGAAAATCGCTCGTGTGAAGGGTGGTTTTTCAACTATGTGTTCCAAGCCTCTGATGATTGGTCAATTACAATTGTTGCATATCAAAGATGTTGCCACTGCAGCGCAGAACATTATGCAACATAAAAAACAGCTCCTTACTTTGGCAAACGCACAGGATAAAGTCCTTGTTGATTTCGGCGGGGGTGCAAAGGACATCGAGGTTAGAATCCTTAACAGTCCTCTTGGTCATATGATCGTCACCCATCTTATAGTCGATGTCCGTGATGCAATGGGTGCAAACGCTGTGAACACCATGTGCGAAGCGCTCGCCCCTATGTTAGAAGAGATTACTGGCGGCAAGGTACGATTGAAGATATTGTCGAATCTAGCCGATAAAAGACTTGTGAAAGCAACAGCGACTTTCGATAAAGAGAAGATGGGCGGAGATCAGGTCGTAGATGCCTTTCTTGAGTCCTACGTCCTTGCATCTATCGATCCATATCGGGCTGCAACCCATAATAAAGGGATCATGAATGGTATTGATGCGTTGATTATTGCGACAGGTAATGATTTTCGTGCGATTGAGGCGGGGGCTCATGCATACGCAGCACGTAACGGTCAATATACCTCTCTAACAGCCTATCGCAAGAATAAAGACGGAGACCTTGTTGGTGAGATCGAATTACCAATGGCTGTTGGTGTGGTTGGTGGCGCTGCGAATATGCATCCGAAGGCAAAACTCTGTCGAAAAATACTTGGGGTGAAGTCTGCACAAGAGCTAGCTGAAATCGTCGCCAGTCTTGGTCTTGCTCAGAACTTTGCTGCACTGTTTGCACTCTCAACTGTCGGCATCCAAAAAGGTCATATGTCGTTACATGCAAAAAACATCGCTGTCATGGCAGGTGCTCAAGGCGAAGAAATTGAAAAACTCGCAGATCAACTTGTCCAAAACGGGAAAGTAAAATTGGATTATGCAAAAGAGCTTTTGGAAAAAATAAGAAAAAAAGGTTAAACGATCCCCGCGGCGATATCCTCTGGTTCTCGTTCGCAGTAATAACATCTGATTCGAACTGGGTCTTTGCAAATGACATGAAACCTGCTTTCCACAGGTTCACGCGAATTAGAGATGCAGGTTGGGTTTGAGCATTTGGTCAAACCAACGACTTCTTCAGGAAGCTCAACAGTGTGTTTTTTTACGACTTCATAGTCTCGGATAATATTGATGGTTGCTTGTGGTGCTATCAACGCGATTTTATTGACTTCTTCTGGATCGAGTTCCCGATTCTCAATTTTTACAATATCTTTTTTTCCTTTTTTACCGTTCACGTTCATAAGGATACTGACGACAGAGACCGTCGTTTCCGGGATTTTTAAGACATGTAACACCTTTAGAGCACGTCCAGGGGTAATGTGGTCAATGACGGTTCCATCCTTAATTGGAGTTACCTTCAATTCTTTCATATTTTTTTACCTCCGAATATGAGGGAAAGAAGTGCCATTCGTACCGGGACGCCGTTGAACGCTTGTGTAAAGTAGACCGCGTGTTGAGTTTTATCGACTTCAGGGTCGATTTCAACGACTCTGGGGAGAGGATGCATCACGATAAGATCTTGTTTTGCTAGTTTGAGCAAAGCATTATCAACCTTGTAGCTTCCGACAACACGGTTGTACTCCTCTGCATCAGGGAATCGTTCCCTTTGGATACGTGTCGCATAGAGAACATCTGCGTCTTTTATTGCTTTTTCTAAGTTAGATGTACTGACGGGTTCTACTCCGAATTCTTTACATTCATGGATGACTTCTTTAGGCATCTTTAATGTATCTGGAGAAACAAACGTCAGATTTGCTTGAAAGAGCGATAAGGCATACGCAAGCGAATGAACCGTCCGTCCGTATTTGAGATCACCAAGTAAAACAACGTTATTGCCTTTGATTTTCTTTTTCTCTGTAAGAATCGTGAATAAATCAAGGAGACATTGAGTCGGGTGTTGTCCAGCTCCGTCACCTGCGTTTAAAATTGGTACTTCGGAAAATTCTGCTGCGAGTCGTGCTGCTCCCTCCTGCGGGTGGCGAATTACAATCGCATCGCTATATGAATCTGCCATCCGGATGGTGTCTGCAAGACTTTCACCTTTTTTCTGTGAGGTGCCGCTTGGGTCTGCAAACCCGATGACACTGCCACCAAGACGATGCATTGCGCTTTCAAAACTTAGTCTTGTTCGGGTACTTGGCTCGAAAAAGAGGGCGGCAAGTATCTGTCCTTTTAAAAGTGTTGTATGTTTTTCTGCTTTTGCATACGGGACCATATGCTTAGTGTAATCAAGGATGTACTCAATTTCCTCTTTGGAAAAATCCTTAATTGAAATGATGTCTCGGTGTTTGAAGTTCATTGGTATCAAAAAGAGACGAATGTGGTGTATGCTTAATAACCTTTTTAATTTATTTATAAAGAAAATTCAATAAAAAAGAGGATTACAGAAGGAAATTTATTAATATATGAGGAATCTTATACTCTTTTGAACATTATGTCACGAGAGAAAAAATCTCAAGTAGATGATATATTAAAACTACGGAGGATTTTGGACAACTCGTCAGACCCATCCCTTAAATATCTGATTTCAAAAGATGACTATGCCCTTGAGTCGGTTCGTAGAAGGTTGAGTGGAGATTTCTTTGAAACTCAACCACACACAAAGCACTTTTTCACTTCCTCAGAGTCCATGGAGCCAAGGGTTTCCATCCATACAAAAACTCCAATCAGCCCTCGTTTGGTGACACCAACGCCGAAGCTTGAACCGTCCATGCCCCTTCCAGAGTTTGAACTCGTATCCCACTCCACAGCCCCTCCTCCAATACCATCATCAAAGATAACGTTCGACGATGAGGAACTCTTCGAGGTCGAAACAATAAATCGTAGTATTCCTGAATTTTTAGAAGTTACTCCCAAAGAAATAGAACAAGAACCTACGGAAAACGATTTGACCGTGCATCCTGACGAAAAGTCTCTATCTGAATCGAATCTGCCGGAGTGGCAACCCGTCGAAGAAGAACAAGCAACAGAAACAACAGAACCACCTGAGACAACAATGATTGCAGAGGCCCCTGAATTTGAACGAGTCAACATAATTCCAAGCTTCGAAGAACAAATCGAACAACCCGTTGAATTTACGCCTGCAGAACATGGCGAAGCATCGGTCCAAAAACTTTCGAAGAAACAAGAACGCGCAGCGAAAAAAGCACAGAGAAAAAAAGAAAAAGAAATTATAAAACTGAAGAAAATCGAACAGAAACACTTAAAAAAAGAAAAACAAGAAAAAGAACAAGATGCAAAACGATTAGCCGAGGAACCACACCTTCTTGAACAATCCGAGGAAGAAGAACCCATAGATGCAGAATTCCTAGAAGAAGTTGAAATACCAGAGATACGGGTTGATTACAATAATTTTAAAGGTATTAAATGCATCGATGAAAAAACAGCTGAACAACTGTACAAAAATGGGTATTTCTCCATCGAAAACATTAAGGAAACATCCATTGACGATCTTGCTCAAATCCGTGGAATAAAACGAAAACTCGCTAAGCAGATTAAAATTGAAATAGAACAGTACGTCGCAGAAATTGATACATCTGAGTTTATCCCTGTAAAACAAAAAATAACCAAGAAAAAAGATAGGAAAAAACGGACAGATTCTGCAGAATGGGAATCATCTCCTCCGAAGGCGAAAACACAAAAATCATCACCTGACGTGTGTACTTATAAGGATTACACTCTTTATAAACAAGAAACAAGGAAACCTGCTGGAAAGAAATCAATAACTCATTACTTTGCTAAGAGTAAAACCGGCAAAGGAGCCCCGTCCCCACTGCCAGAAGGATATCGCATCGCTCTCAATAAGAAGACTGGTGTTCCCTACTTAAAAAAGAAACGATAACATTCTCCTCAGAGATTTTATAAATCCTTCTTTCTATTCGCAACATGAGAATAGTTATGAATTGGAACGGACCGCTACGGAAAATAAATGATTTTCGTTTTGAAATTCCTTCAACTTATCAAGGTACACAGAACAATCTTCATATGAAAACATCGGGGATGATCTATGCAAACAACGGTATGATCGAATGCATTCGCATGGATAATGCTCCAGAGCAAGTCGCCAATGTCACCATGCTACCAGGGATTGTCGGGAAATCATTAGCAATGCCAGATATTCACTGGGGATATGGATTTCCCATTGGCGGCGTGGCTGCTATGGATGAAGAATCCGGGGTGATTTCTCCTGGCGGTGTCGGGTATGATATCAACTGTGGTGTCCGGTTGATACGAACAAACCTCCAATTCACAGATTTAAATCCAGAAAAGATACAGCGTCTTGTTGATGAGATGTTCATCAACGTACCCTCAGGTCTCGGTTCAAAAGCAAAAGTCCACCTCAGCAGAAAGCAACTTGATGATGTATTAAAACTAGGGGCGAAATGGGCTATTGAGAATGGGTATGGATGGAACGAAGATGCAGAATATTTAGAGGAACACGGCTGTTTAGAATACGCAGATATCTCAAAAACCTCCCATGAAGCAAAACAACGAGGCGCCCCTCAACTCGGCTCTCTTGGCGCAGGCAATCATTTTTTAGAAATACAAAAAGTCGCAGAGATTTATGACCCAACCGCTGCAAAAGCCTTTGGGATTCAGAACCCCGGTCAAATAATGGTGATGATTCACACTGGTTCACGTGGATTTGGTCATCAAGTCTGTACAGATCATCTCCGAGTCTTGGAACAAGCAGTAAAGAAATATAATATTTGGTTACCTGACCGCCAGCTCGCCTGTGCCCCAGTCAACTCAAATGAAGGCCAAGATTATTTGAAAGCAATGGCATGTGCAGCGAACTTCGCCTGGTGCAATAGACAGATGATTGTCCATTGGGTCCGGGAATCCTTTGAGAAAATCCTTCATCAACGTGCTGATGACCTTGATATGGGGATTGTCTACGATGTCTGTCATAATATCGCAAAACTCGAGGAACACGAAATCGATGGGAAGAAAAGAAAAGTATACGTTCATCGGAAAGGTGCAACACGTTCATTCGGGCCTGGGAAACAAGAAGTCCCTTTAAAATATCGAGATATCGGTCAACCTGTTTTGATCCCTGGAGATATGGGAACCGAAAGCTACCTGCTCCGTGGAACCAAAAACTCTGAAGAAACATTTGGTTCAACCTGTCATGGTGCTGGGCGAGTCATGTCAAGAACCGAAGCAGTTCATCGTTATCGTGGGGAACAAATCATGAATGAACTACTGAAGAAAGGTATCTACGCTCATCCTGCGAGTTGGAAAGTCATGGCAGAAGAAGCACCAGATGCATATAAGGATGTCAGCGAAGTCGTTAACATCACCCATGGTGCAGGGATTTCTTTAAAAGTTGCAAAGCTCCTACCATTGGGAGTTGTAAAAGGTTAAATTGCTCGTGTGTACCCCTACCAATTAGTTTTAAATGCTTGGGTGGTATTACAGTGCACGAAAGGTGGTGATGCAGTTGGAAGACATCGAAATCGTAGATTTTGAAGAGATGAATTTAGCAAACGGAGCTGTTATTGCAGGATTCCCATCCATAGGCCTCGTAAGTACGATCGTAGCCAATTACATGATTGATGCGCTTGGTTTAAAACAGATTGGAGCGATGGAATCACCGCATTTTCCAACACTATCTGTTGTGCATACTGGTGAACCACTATCCCCTGTAAGAATATACGGTGGTACTTTAGCGAATGGGCAGAAACTCGCTGTCTTTGTTTCTGAATTTAAACCAAAACCAAATTTGATTAACTCATTATCTAACGCGATTATGATTTGGTCGAAGAAAAAAGGATGTAAACTGATGATTTCGCCTGAGGGAATGGTCGTCGAAGGGAAATCAACTGAAGATGAAATGATTGTGGATGCGTATGCAATCGGGTCAACAGAGAACGCTCGGGCAACCCTCACTGCCAAAAACATCCCTCAGTTCAAGAACGGAATCATCGCTGGGGTATCTGGGGTGTTGTTAAACAAAGGAAAGCATGAGAAATTCGATGTAATCTCTATTCTAGCAGAAGCCCACCCGAATTACCCTGACGCCCGTGCCGCTGCTTCAGCCATTAATGTCATCGCCCTTGTTATTGGGATTGACATAAACGTCGGTCCATTATATGACGAAGCAGAACGGATTGAAAAACAACTCCAGAGATTCCACAAACAGGCAAAACCTATTGTCTCTGGTGCTAGTCAGATTCCGCAACCAGAAATGTACGGGTAAAGCGATTTTTTTTTCTTCGCTTTTTTTTCTATTTTTCTGCCTAAGTTTTAAAAAGGTCCGTAGGTTATTCAAGCTGTTGCTATGCAGAAGATCCCAAAGAGTCATCCTCGGTATCATTCCTTGATGACACGAGAACTGATATCGGCGGCGATGAAACAAGGTATTGTTCATGAGACTGGACTGATAGCGCATGGCCGCGGGGAAGCTTTTGATTATCTCCTTGGAGAAACGACCATCCCATCGGCTGATGTTGCAGAGAAAGTTGCGGCTGCAGCCTTGTTATATGCAAAAAACCCTGTAATCTCGATTAATGGAAATGTTACAGCCTTAGCTGCAGAAGGATGTATTTCTCTTGCCAAGAGTATTCCAGCAACACTCGAAGTCAACCTTTTTCATCGAACACCAGAGCGTGTTAAGAAAATCGCTGCTATACTTCGAAAAAAAGGTGTGAAAAAACTCTACGGTGTTCATCCCGATGCTCATATCCCTGGTTTGGATTCTGATCGGGCACTCTGCGAGAAAAAAGGAATTTTTGCCGCCGATGTTGTGCTTGTCCCTCTCGAAGATGGTGACCGTTGTCAGGCGCTTCAGAGAATGGGAAAAACGGTGATTGCTATCGATTTGAATCCTCTGTCGCGGACAGCACAATCTGCAACGATTACTATTGTCGATAATGTGACCCGGGCGGTTCCTTGCGTTGAGCGGTGGGTTCATTTGTTAAAGAAGACCAAACAATCTGATCTTGAAAAACTTGTCAGAACCTGGGATAATAGAAAAAATCTTGAAGAAATCATGTGTTACCTTTCAAAAAGACTAAATTCCTTGTGTTAATACGGGGTGTCATATGTATCGAAGTCATTACTCAAAAGAAATCTCACAAAAAGAATATAATTCCATGGTAACTGTTGCTGGTTGGGTCGAGGATATCAGAAACCTTGGTTCCATTGCATTTCTGATTCTGCGTGATAAAAAAGGGACGTTACAGTTGACGATTCTGAAAAAGAAGACTCCTGAGCTTTTTGAACAATTGATTTCGTTACCACGTGAATCCGTCATTTCCATAAAAGGTCTCTGCAAGCAGAATGAAAAGGTTCGAAATGGATATGAGGTTTTACCTGAATCTGTCGATATTCTATCAGTTGCTGAAACCCCTTTGCCCCTTGGAGTCGTTGACAAAGTCGAAGCTGATTTCGATACACGACTCGATAATAGGATTATTGATCTCCGAAAACCAGAGACACAAGCTATTTTCAAGATTCGTAATACGGTTCTTGCTGCTGCTCATGAATACCTGCGATCTGAGCATTTTCTTGAGGTGCATACCCCAAAGATCATCGCCAGTTCCTCGGAGGGTGGCACTGATATGTTTAAACTTCGCTATTTTGAAAAAGAGGCGTTTCTTGCACAGTCTCCCCAGTTGTACAAACAGAGTCTGATGGCAACCGGCCTTGACAGGATTTATGAGATTGCCTGGTATTTCCGTGCAGAGGAACACAATACGAGACGTCATTTGAACGAGTCCACTGCAGTTGATATTGAGATGGCGTTCATAAAAGATGAAGAGGATGTGATGCAGATTCTTGAGCATCTGGTCCATGCCATGTGGAAACGTGCGAGTGAATGTGCCCAGGAGCTTGAAATCCTAAAAAAAACTGTTACGGTCCCGAAATTGCCCTTTGCCAGGATGTCCTATGATGATGTAGTCAATAAAATTCAACAGCAGCACTCACCGATTGAGTGGGGCAAGGACCTGAGTACAGAAGACGAACGACTTCTTGGAGATATCATGAAAGCAGAAGGAGTGGATTTCTACTTCATCACCAAGTATCCGTTGGAGTCAAAACCCTTTTATACCATGCCCGATAGGGAAAAATATTCCCGTGGGTTTGATCTGGAATGCAAGGGTATTGAGATTTCCTCGGGAAGTCAACGAATTCATAATGTTGCATTATTAATAGAACGATTGAAAGCATGCGGTCTTGATCCAAATGATTTCGATGCCTATCTGAAGGCGTTCCGCTATGGGATGCCACCCCATGGTGGGTTTGGATTTGGGATTGAACGGTTCTTGATGGAGCTGTTAGACATGAACAATATTCGGGAGTGTATCTTATTTCCTCGTGACCGATCGAGACTTACTCCATAAGAAACGTATGGTTCTAACATTTGATTATTATAACGCGATTCGTAAAATATTTTGTAAGATTCTTTATCATAGGATAAATAGAACAACCTTCATCCATCACTCTTTTATATCGCTAATTTATTCTGACTATTGACACGAGGGAAAAATAAAAAAATAGGGTATGCACCAGTGCAATATTGTATGTTCGAGGAGCGTTTCTGCTCATTGGTTTGTGTAATGTGGTAATTGATAGTTGGTGGTGAGTAGATGGAAAATGAATCGTATAAAGAAAAAATATTGACCAACGAAGAAAAATTGGGAAATAATTTTCTTCAATTACGAAATCCAACGAATCAATCACAAATCACTGCTGATCCTTCTAGAATTGTATTAAAATTATCTTCTGATGGTGAGGAAAAAAATAAAGAATCATTAGAAGATATTTATGAGAAATATCGTCTAGTGACCATTAACACGAGTGATTTGATTGCTTTTACTTCAGCTGATTTGGATTTAATTTTTACATTTGTCAATCCATCATATGAAAAAATCCTCGGATATGACTCTGAAGAGTTACTGGGACGATCTGGTCTGAGTTTCATTCATAACGACGATAAAAAACGTATTGTTCAAATGTTGCTGACCTTTCTTGATTCACAAAAAAATGATGGTTTGTCAAAGGAGAAAGCAAAATTTACTCATAGCATCGATTTTCGTTTTCTTGATAAATCAGGTCAATGGCATTTTCTACAGAGTACTGTCGATATTGTGAATAGTGAGTTTCTTATTAATTCCAAGGATATCACTGAAAAGAAGCACGCGGAAGAGGCACTATATCGGTCTAAAGAGATGTTTTCTAAAGCATTCCGGTTGAGTCCAGAAAGCATTACATTAACCTCTTTAAAGGAGGGTCGCTATGTTGATGTTAACGAGAGTTTCTTGCATGTAATCGGTTATAGTCGTGATGAGGTAATTGGTCGCACTGCAACCGAACTGAATATATGG
>JBFYMQ010000054.1:0-13445 GCA_041304825.1 Thermoplasmatales archaeon | reverse complement strand
GAATCGGTGTGATGGGGTGCGAGCGATATTTTTTTTAATTGCACTTAGAATATCAAATCCAAGCAGACCAACATCACGGTATATCCACGCGGATTCTTCTTTAACCTCTCCATAGATATCTTGTTTTGACAGGCTTTTAAAAATCTCTGTAGGTGTGACACCTGCGGAAGCCATTGCAGAGATGAAGTTGATCGCATAAGCAAGGTTCACATCAATTTTCTTCTTGCGTTTCTTTGCTCTGCTTTTTGGCGAAGAGAGTAACGCCGCATAGATTATTACGCCTATAAATCCAGGCATAAACAGGAAGAAAATAACCAATCCATTGTCCAATACCACACCCATGAGAGGTAGAAGAATAAATACAAATGTCACAATAACAATCATTGAACACAGAAAACCAATAATCGTGCTGAGAAAAACGTAGGATAAATAGGCACCAGCACGGATTTCCATGTGAGCAGATTGCAGGGCATCTTGCAGGTGCTGATTCGCTCTTCGTTCTCCAAATCGACCTAACCACTTATAACTCATTCGTTGATATTTTGTCAATGTCATCGGCATCCCTCCGATTTCTTCTTATTTTTTATTATATTTTAATATTTACAGTGATATTAGACTACGTTTCTTATGGCAAGACATCTGATTTTTTTATCGTATTTTCTACCGTAATTCCTTGTTCTTTTTGTTTTGTTTGTTTTGCTTTTCTTACTTTTTCCATTACATCATCTGGGGTATCAATATATGAGGACACAATCCGAGCGACATCCTTGAAGGCTCTGATGTTGTTTTCCTGCATCCATTCAAGAATCTCAACACGTCGACTCAGTTCATCTAACATTTCTTCTTTGCTCTGTCCATGTTGATTTCTGATTCGTTCCATCACGTAGCTTTTCCCAGAAAAAAAGAATTGATCTTGGACGGGATCCCATCGGAACACTTCGTTGGTTAAAATTTCTTTTGTCATTGGATCGATATCGACAATTTCTACGATTTGTTTCACTCGTCGAACTCTTTTATCACCTAATTCAGCTTGAATCTGGATAGTAACGATGTCTAATGATTGAAGCATTACTCGAGGTATATCAATTGGTTTACCTTCTAACCGGTGGATGAGGGATTGAGCGGAATCGGCATGAAACGTTGAATACGTGGTATGTCCAGTTGCCATCGCCTGGAAGAGCACATATGCTTCTTTACCTCGAATTTCCCCGACAAGGATGTACTCAGGCCGTTGTCTAAGGGCTGCTTTCATCAGATCGTATAAATCAATCTCACCAGCAAGTTTATCATTGATTATTTCACCAAACCCAGAGCGAACCACACCAGGGATCCAGTTCGGGTGCGGTAAGTTGATTTCCCGTGTCTCCTCTATTGATACTATTTTTGATTCACGCGGGATAAACAATGATATTGCATTTAGGGTAGAGGTTTTCCCTGCAGCGGTTCCCCCTGCAATGAGTGCACTAATGCCGTTTTCGACAGCAAGCCAGAGGTAGGCGGCCATTTCAGAAGACAGTGTTTTAAATGCAATTAAATCGGTTGCAGTGATCGGATCAGCCTTAAACCTTCGAATGGTAAATGTTGAGCCTTTTGCAGTCACCGCTTTGCTTAACGTCATCTGAATACGAGAGCCATCTGGCATGGTTGCATCAAGCATGGGCTCTGCAATCGAGATGTGTTTGCCGCATTTCTGCGCAAGCATTACCACAAACTTAGACAATACATTTTCATCAGAGAATTGAATGTTACTTTTCAGAGAACCATATTTTCTATGAAATAAGAAAATAGGTTGACCTGATCCATCGCACGAGATATCCTCGATTTGTGGATCACGCATCACGGGATCTATCAGTCCATACCAGACATAATCTCTTTTAATGTAATACAGGATTTTATTTTTCAGAACCTCATCGACCATCAAATTATAATCCTTTATTAAATACCCAATACGCTCTGAAAGAAATGCCTCTACTTTTAAAGTATCGAGTTCATCTAAACGAATGTCTATGGATTTTATTAGGTTTTCTTCTATAAAATTCAGGGAGCCTTTTTCGGCATCATTGAGTTGGGGTTCCATTGATTTATAGTATTTGTCAAGAGATTTCGAATCTTTTAATATTTTTACGAAGACAAAGGGGTCAAGAACGGGGTAACACTCGAGTTCTACAAGGTTATTTTCATCAATGGATACTTCATGAGCGGAAAATTTAACGATGCCTTTTTTCCCACATTGTGAGCATTTCACCGTTACTTTTTGTCCTGGATCCCCTTCACAAGAGATTTTTGAATGACACTCGGGACACACAGCAATTTTCTTTATCATTATTCATTCCTAATTTTTTTCATGACTTCAGCTTGATTATCAATATATTGAGCAATGATGGTGGCGACTTTCTTGAATTCTCTAATGTTGTTTTTATTCATCCAATCCAACAACATCGTCCTGTTTTTGATTTCACCAATCATGCCTTCGCGGCTGATGTCTTTTTCTGCTCGAATCCGTTCGAGAATGTAGCTTTTCCCAGAATACACGAATTTATCTTCAATCGGATCCCAGCGGAAGACTTCATTGGTCAGTATCTCCTTTGTCGTTGGATCAATATCAATGATTTCGATGATTTGTTTACATCGTCGCGCTCTTTTATTTTTCACTCGGGAGATGACTTGGATGATGACGATATCCAGGGTTTGAAGCATAATACGGGGGATTTCGATGGGTTTTCCTTCTAAACGATGGATGAGCGATTGTGCAGAATCAGCATGGACCGTTGAATACGTGGTATGCCCGGTTGCCATCGCCTGGAAGAGCACATAAGCCTCTTTACCTCGAATTTCTCCGACAAGGATGTACTCAGGTCGTTGTCTGAGGGCAGCTTTCATTAAGTCGTATAAGTCGATTTCACCAATGACTTTATTACCGACTACTTCCCCAAATCCAGAGCGAACCACACCGGGTATCCAATTAGGATGTGGTAGGTTGATTTCTCTTGTTTCCTCGATAGAGACTATCTTTGATTCCCGGGGGATGAATAAGCAAAGCGCATTAAGTGTCGATGTTTTTCCCGCGGCGGTCCCACCCGCGATGAGCGCGTTGATGCCATTTTCAACAGCAAGCCACATATAGGCGACCATTTCCGACGACATCGTGTGGAATTCTATGAGATCTGGTGGAGAAAACGGATCTTCACTGAATTTTCTAATTGTGAAGGTCGATCCTTTCGTAGTTACTTCTGTACTTAAGGTCATTTGGATACGAGACCCATCAGGCATAGTCGCATCCAACATCGGCTCGGAAATGGAGATATGTTTTCCGCATTTCTGTGCAAGTTTAACGACAAAGGCAGTCAGTTCATCTTCATCGTTGAACTGGACGTTACTTTTCAAGGACCCATATCGACGATGATAAAGGAAGATAAAGACACCGGAACCATCGCAGGAGATATCCTCGATGTTCGGATCCTTCATGATGATTTCGAGTTTTCCAAGGCCAATGGAATCTTTCTCAAGATAATATAATATTTTTTTCTTTGTTAACGAATCGATATTGAGCATGTAATCTTCGATGATTAAATCCACTTTTTCACTGAGGTATTTATCCTCTCCTTTTGTTTCCAGATCGCTTGTTTTAAAGATGAATCCATCAAGTGTTTCTTTAATGAATTTTAACAAATACTCTTCATCTTTTGACAGCTGCATTTCAAGGAGGACGTACCGTTTATCGAGTGATTCTTTTTCTCGGATAATCTCCACATATGCGAAGGGTTCGTAAATCGGGTAAAAATCAATTTCATCGATGGTGTTTTCTGAGTATCCCATTCGCTGTAAGGTATAGGCTTTTAGCTGGTTTGCCTCCTTTAAAAATCGAATCTGACCGTCCGGTGTGATCTCATCTATTTTTATTGGTTTTTGACTCGGGTCTTGGGCGGATGTTTCTTCGATAGTTTTTGTCAGTATCTCCGTTTGAGATGATTCTGTTTCGAATGTCGTGGTTTCGGTTTCTTGGCGAGATGTCGTTTTTTCTGTACCAGATTCCATGGGTTCATCTGTTGTTATGGGCGGACGTTCAGAGGGTATCTCGGGAGGCACCTGTGCTTCATCATTTTTCGTTGGTGGTCTGGAGTCTTGTTGAGTCTCTGTGTTAATGTTCATCTTGGCTTTTATTTGTTGATCAAGCCATGCTGCTTCCTCGGTTTTTACTTGTGCGATGGATTCTTCAAAATGTGGTAGTTCCTCTTGGGTATTTGGTGATTTTTTCATCGGAGCCAGTTTTGTTTTGGCTGTGATGTTTTCTTTTTTCTTTTTCTTAAAACCGATGCGTTTCTTTGTCTTCACAGGAACTGTTTTTTTCTCCTTGATCTCCATCTTTACAGGTTCTGTCTTTTTTTTACTATCGACATAAAAAAGACTTGGTTTTTCGTTGCTTTGAGGAAAGGACCAATTCTCGGATACGTTGCTCTCTGGTTTTTTCTTCTCGAGAAACTCTGGACGAGCATGTATAAGTTCATCGACTTTTTTCTCTATATCTGTAACAGTCTCCGATTGTGAAGAATGGAGGGGGTTTTTTTTATGATTCTCTTTTTTTTCCATTGTTCCCCTCCATTATGGCTCTCCTACCGATTCCATGCATCCCATCGTCCCAAATTCTTTTTTTTACTTTAAAGCTGTACAAATAGAGAAATAATCTTAACTCTACTTTTTGTGCATCTCATCCAACAATTTTTGATATAGTTTGTTCGTATTTATAACTTTCTTTATATTTCTACGCTATTGATGATAAGATTTAGTCTCTAGGTTTCCTGAACCAGAAGATTATTACCAGAAGACCGAGTGCAAAGGGCAGAAGAATCAAATAATAGATAATATTGATGTTTCGAAGATATATAGTGATGTCAAACCCATTTAAATAAAGAACTATTAACGCAACAAATATCACGGGGACAAGGATACCCACTATTAAAGGCACGGCTTCTCGATTCATATCCCTCACACTCAAAAAAATGGAACAACTATAGAGTATTTGTAGTTAATGGAAAAAAACCTTTTTATCTGAGTCATCGGTGAAAAACGTATTTATACTATCATAGGATTCCTGCCTAGACGGGATATATATGGTTCAAAAAAGAAAAGTTATTATCATGGGCGCAGCAGGACGGGATTTCCATAATTTTAATGTATACTTCCGTAACAATACTTCCTATTCCGTGGTTGCTTTTACGGCGACACAGATTCCTGATATCGCAGGACGGAAATATCCAGCCCAGCTCACAGGAAAACACTATCCAAAAGGCATCCCGATCTACCCTGAGGAACAAATCATAGACCTTATAAAAAAATTTGGTGTTGATTGTGTGGTCTTCGCATACAGCGACGTACCATATTCCCATGTCATGCAAAAATCAGCAGTAGTGAATGCTGCTGGTGCTGATTTCGTATTATTAGGCCCAAAGAGCACGATGATTGTTTCAAAAAAACCAGTGATCGCGGTGTGTGCTGTGAGAACCGGCAGTGGCAAATCCCAGGTTTCAAGGAAAATCTTCGAATTGTTACAGAAGAAAGGAATAAAGGTTGCATCAATCCGGCATCCGATGCCGTACGATAAGGATTTAACCACACAGATTTGTCAGCGTTTCGCTAGCTACATTGATCTGGATAGGTATAATTGCACAATCGAGGAACGAGAGGAATACGAACCATATATCGACATGAATGGGGTTGTCTATGCTGGCGTCGATTATGAAAAAATCCTCAGAACAGCAGAAAAAGAGGCGGATGTAATCATTTGGGATGGAGGGAACAATGATTTTTCATTTATCCAACCAGACCTGCTCATAACCATTGCTGATCCTCATCGAGCAGGCGACGAGCTTGGGTATTATCCTGGTGAGATGAACGTACGAAGCGCGGATGTTGTCATCATCAATAAAGTCAACACCGCTCTGAAAGAAGATATCGAAACCGTTCGAGCCAATATTAAGACAGTCAATCCGACCGCACAGATCATCAATGGAGTGTCAACGGTTCAGGCGGAAGATAAAAAGATGATCACCGGCAAGCGGGTTCTTGTTATTGAGGACGGCCCCACGGTCACCCATGGGGGCATGCGATATGGTGCTGGTATGGTTGCTGCAAAGGAATTTGGGGCAAAGACGATTGTGGACCCTCGGCCGTTCGCGGTCGGATCTATCATTGAAACGTTTTCGAAATATCCTCATCTGACAAACATTCTGCCTGCAATGGGATATGGAAAAAAGCAGATTCATGAACTTGAACAGACAATCAACAACACGAATTGTGATGTGGTCGTCAGTGGTACACCAATTGATCTGACAAGGATATTAAAGACGAAGAAACCTGTTGTGCGGATAAGATACAGCGTCGGCAATAAAACCACCCAAGAGCTTGAGTCTCTTCTGCTTAAATTCTTAAAGAAGAAGAATTTAATGTAATTTTTTGCCAAAAAGGACGAATTGGGCCAACAGCGACTCAAGTTGGATGTGATCGTTACTCCCTTCAACGAGTCTGAATTCGATTTCACCGGTTTTTTCCATCAATTGGACCTTCTGATCATCAGGGATGGTAAGATCAAAGATGGTCCGATGGATCTGTTTGATTATCTCTTCACCGCTTAAACCATACGTCACGAGAAGGTCGTAGAGGTGATTTCTCGCAGCCATAAAATTTCCGCCTAATGCAGTGGTAATCAGTTTTTTTATCTCCTCAGGTCGAGCAGTCGCTGACGTTTCATATAGAAGCTCAGCTGTTATTTGCTTGTTACTTGATGCACCGACCTGTAAGACATTCACTGCCCGTCGCATGTCCCCTCGTGCGATAAAAATAAGAGCCTCAAGGCCATCAGGAGTTATCTCCAGATGCTCCTTGGTTGCAATCTTCCGAATAAACTTTTTAACATCATCTGCAGTGAGTGGTTTGAAACGAAAAACCGCGCACCGGGATTGTATTGGTTCAATTATTTTTGAAGAATAGTTGACAGATAGAATGAATCGACAGATATGGGTGTATTTTTCAATGGTACGTCGAAGGGCAGCTTGTGCTTCTTGAGTCAGTGAGTCTGCTTCGTCAAGGAAAATAATCTTAAAAGTCGCTCCGATGGGGGCTGTGCGAGCGAAATCTTTGATTTTTCCACGGATGATGCCGATCCCTCGTTCATCGCTAGCGTTCAGCTCATGCAAGTTATATGACCAATGATGCTCCCCAAATACTTCGTGTGCTAACGCGAGTGCTGCAGTAGTTTTACCGGTCCCTGGAGGCCCAGCGAATATCAAATGTGGAACGTTCTTCGTTTTCACATATGCTTTCAGCCTTTCGGTTATCGCATCCTGTCCAACGATGTCAGAGAGTATTTTTGGCCGATATTTCTCCGTCCATATTTCTTGCATCAGGTTTCTGTAATAGATGTCCCTTCTTAATGTTTTTTTATCCTAACTGCCTCTTTCAATCTGCATTTTGTCTTTTTGACATTTTACCAGACAGTGTTTATATAGAAATAATGACAGACGTTAGCACGAAACAGAAAGGCATGAATGAGGTGATGAAATGAAAAAAAACCTACTTCGCACCATTATCAAACTCTGTGGGTTCTTCATCATTGCAAATCTGCCATTTCTTACGATATCACAACTCGTTGGAATAGAAACCTTCCTTGATTCATTTCAACATCCAAACTCCTTTTATTACATAAAAAATGAGAAGGTATATAATATAGATCCAACAGCAGGATACATCATCTTAGAAAAACCACCATATCAGATGTCAGCAATAAGAGAAGGCGACAGCATCCTGTGTCATAGCATCAAAAACACATTACAGCAAAGAATCGTTTCTCAGATAAAAACCGAAGAGGGAATAACAACATATTATACAAACAGCTACACAGACACCTCTGATGCACCAATCCATGAGTCCCAAATCATTGGAAAAATCATTGGAACCTCCGAGGATAATATCTGGTATGCACTCTGCCTCCAAGTATGGGATCTTTCTATTGATAAACTCAATGTTCTTGCGCTTTCCCCCAATACGTAATTTCAGAGGATAAGCTTCTTTAACATCTGATGGTTACCCTTGAAGGGGTACCCATGCAGTTTATTCCCAATTCTCCATTAAAAAAAAGCATGTTACATGAGCTACAATTGCATGATATCAACAACCTTTTTTCAGACATCCCGAAAGAAATAAAAATTGAAAACCTCAAACTCCCACCGAGTCAGAACCAACAAGATGTCGAAGACCAAATGCGACAGCTTGCCAGACAAAACAAATCCTTCTGTGAAATGCCAATGTTTATCGGCGGAGGATATAAACCTCATTACATCCCTGCCGCGGTAAAATCAATCATATCCCGTTCAGAATTCTACACCGCATACACCCCGTACCAACCAGAAACATCACAAGGATTTCTCCAGGCGATCTTTGAATACCAAAGTATGATTGCAGAACTCACCGGCATGGACGTCTCCAACGCCTCTCTCTATGATGGTGCTACTGCACTAGGGGAAGCAGCCCTGATGTGCACGCGTATTACAAAGAAAAAAACATTTGTCATCCCAGAGAACATCTCCTGGGAGAAAAAAAGCATCCTTTTCAATTACACCAAAGGAGCTGGTATCACCATAAAGGAAGTCGCGTACGACAAAACAACAGGAATGATCGACCTAGAGGACCTAAAAAAAACAATCGATACAGAAACAGCAGGGCTGTATTTAGAGAACCCCAACTTTTTCGGCGTGTTTGAGGATTCTGTTGAAGAGATTCACCCCATGCTTCAGAAAAACCAATCGTTGTTTGTTGTCGGTGTTGACCCGATATCTCTAGGAATCTGTAAAAGCCCTGGCGAGTACGGAGCTGATATTGTCATCGGTGAAGGAAAAAGCCTAGGCAATCCACTTGATTTCGGTGGATCAACCTTAGGACTTTTCGCTTGTAAAAACGAGTATTTACGACAAATCCCTGGCCGAATCATCGGTATGACAAAAGACCGCCAGGGGAAACGAGCCTTCTGTATGACCCTGCAAACCAGAGAACAACACATCCGCAGAGAGAAAGCAACAAGTAACATCTGCACCAACGAAGGCTTATGCATGCTTGCCACAGCAACCTATCTGTCATGGCTCGGCGGAAAAGGATTGGAAGAACTCGCTGAAAAAAACTTTGAACGCGGTCAACTTCTACAAAAACAGATAAGTAAAATCCCTGGTTTTTCGAAGATGTTCTCCGGAGTCCATTTCAATGAATTCGTAATCCATTGTCCTGGCGCAGTAAAAGTACATACACATCTTTTAAAACAAGGAGTACAAGGCGGTCTTTTGTTAGAAAAATGGTACCCGAAGCTGAAGGATTGCATGTTATTTGGTGTGACCGAGGCACATAGTAAGGAAAGCATGACACGACTGGTATCTCTTCTCAAGGAGGTCTCCTAATGTATCATAGTGCTGTTTGGGAAGAACCGCTTCTCAACGAACTTCAGGACACAAAAAAAGAAACTTACACTACAAAAATAGGACTTCCCGACTCGCTTCAAAGAAAAGCACCGGTGGATATCCCAACAGTCGATGAAACCTTGGTGATGCGACATTTCATGCGTCTTAGCCAAATGAACTACGGCATCGAATCAGGAATCTACCCGTTGGGTTCCTGTACCATGAAATACAACCCGAAAATCTGTGAAGACATCTGCCGTTGGGAACAGTTCGCCCTGCTCCATCCTTATCAAGACGAAACAACCATCCAAGGGACCTTACATATTCTGTATGACCTTGAGAAAATGCTATGTGAAATCACAGGCATGGATCAGTTCACCCTGCAGCCGGCAGCAGGATCACAAGGGGAATTCACTGGCTTGCTTATCACTCGTGCCTATCATGAACATAATAAAGATTTCAACAGGGATGAAGTGATTCTCCCAGATACTGCACACGGGACTAATCCAGCGAGCGCCGCGATGGCAGGTTACAGAGTCACTGAGATCCCTTCCACAAAAGAAGGCACAGTCGATCTGGAAATGCTGAAAAAAGTCCTTTCAGAGAAAACCGCTTGTTTCATGCTGACCAACCCCAATACCCTTGGTATCTTCGAATCAGATATCACTGAAATCGCACGACTCGTCCATGAGGCAGGCGCGCTTCTGTACTACGATGGCGCAAACATGAATGCGATCATGGGAAAAGCACGTCCAGGGGACATGGGTTTTGACATCGTACATATCAATCTCCATAAGACGTTTTCGACACCACATGGCGGGGGCGGCCCAGGGTCGGGTCCGGTTGGGGTGAAACAAAATCTCGAGCGGTTCCTCCCAATCCCGCGGGTTGTGAAGAACCAACATATGTTCTGTTTTGATTATGGTTATCCGGATTCCATTGGTAAAATAAAAGCCACCTATGGAAACATCTCCGTGATCCTTAAAGCATATATCTATATCCTATTAATGGGTGGCAACGGGCTAAAAGAAGCATCGGAAATAGCGGTATTAAACGCGAATTACATGAAGAAAAAACTTGTAGATTCCACCCTGTATCAACTTCCCTATCGAGAGCTTCGGAAACACGAATTTGTCATCAGTTGCGAACAGTTGCTTACGACAAAAGGCATCCGTGCGTTAGACGTCGCAAAACGGCTCTTAGATTACGGACTTCATCCGCCAACAGTTTATTTTCCGTTAATCGTCAAAGAAGCATTAATGATAGAACCAACCGAATCTGAGTCGAAAAAAACATTAGATGGGTATATTGATACCTTGCTTAAAATCGCCCAGGAAGAACCAGCTTTAGTCAAAGACGCCCCGCACAACACGGTAGTGCAACGCATCGATGAAATCGGAGCGGTGAAAAACCTTATCCTGACATGGAAACAGACGGATAAACTATAGCAAATAAACAAAAAAAATATTTCCCGTAAAAAAAATTCTTCATTTATGTCTTCTCGTTTTTTTGTTTTGTCTCTGACAGCCCACGAATGGTCCCAGATGTTGAACGAGTCGTAATCATTACAGATTTTTGTCCAATTTTTTTTATTGACAGTAACAGTTGTATGACATGTTCTTTTTCGGTATAGTGACATTTGACAATCCCGTCGGTTCCATCGAATTGAACCACCCACAGTCGCAAATCTTTCAAACTTTTTGAAAAAAGCTCAGTGGCATGATGTCGTAGTTCTTGCAGGAGTTGCGAATTGGTCATCGTAAAATTCTGATCGTTTTGATCAACATGAAAAGCAATGTACCGATGTCGTCTGGTACCTTTCATGACACAACGCACCTCTCAAACGCTTGTAGAAAAATGGATTTTTATTCTGATTCAATTCGAGGTGCCAGGAGATAGGTCACATGCCCGTGTTTCTCTGCGAAATCAAAGTCGACGCGTATGGGATTATCGTTCCCAATGTTGATGGATATGGGGTCATCGCTTTTCACCGGCTTGATCATGTTGCTGAAATAATCGATTGAGAAAAGGCTTTTAAATTTCCCTGGTGCATGAAGCTCCAGCAGCATAGACTTGGGTAGTTTCAGGTTCACCGTGTCGGTGTCCCCTTCTGCAAAGAGCTCAAAGGAGTCTTTGTCAACGCTCAATGCAAGATGATCTGATACCGCCTCTGAAGCTCGTACTCCTTTACTGAGCTCTGATGCCTTGACGACTGCTTTTGCAGGTAAATCGAGATGAGGGACTTTCGAATCAGGCATCCCTGCGGTATCAATCAGACCCATGCGTCGAACGAGGTTACCGATTTTTACAATCAAGCGGTTTGACTCCTCATCATATTCCATAGAAATCGTATCGCCGGTATTCGCCAGTTTCATAATCCCATTGAGTTTATCGAGGTCCACACCTAGCTCCATGTCATCTGCTTTATACTCTTCAAATGCTGTGCTTTTCAGTTCCAAATCCACCATTGCGACATGCGCAGGATCAACAGCGCGAATCGAAATTCCTTTTGAGCTAATATTAAATTTAGCTTCGTTAACCAGTGGTGACGTTACATCGATGATTCCTTTAATAATATCTGATTTTATCTTGGCATTAAACATGGCACGCTGCCTCCCCGAATTATATTTCTCTTCTTGGGGAAAGAATAGGACATTGCCTATATAATGATGACGGTATTTTTCTCCCCTTCAATCAAACGGTCTTTAGGAGAAGAACCCTTGTTACGACAGCTCATATCGCAATATAAAGACTCCCTTAATGGAGAAGTGTTGTTTCTGATCCTTGGTAGAGGAGGAGAAAATCATGTCGTTTGGTTTGACTGTAAAAAATCGTGACTTTCTCAATAAAGACTGGCTCGTTGATGAGGAGCTCAAGGGGATGCATAGCAAAGTACGTATTCGTGTTATTTAGCTCTTGACACAGTTGGGTGAAATTTTCAGAAGATAGAGGATCACTTTGTGTTCCACGATGACCACAGGTTTCATTCAAATACTTATGAAGGTTTTCTCCGGTCGTCCAATTCTGTTGAGTAGTGCGAGGCCAGGGGCGAACAAGAAATTTATTTGTCACAATAAGGTTACTCTGCCATGATCCTTTTGCAGAAAGAACAACATACTCTGTGGAAATCGTTACAGAATTCAGATACTCTGTGTGAGAAAATCGAAAGGTGCTTGTTCGCTCAAAAAAACTGTTGTCGAGATCACGAAGCAGATTTGAAAAACTACTTGCCTGTGTTTGGAGTTCAGCGGTCCGTTGCCAGTCACTGGAGAAGACAAGAGAGAAGACGACCGAGAGGAGGATTCCTGTCGCAAGGATAAGACCTATCTGTACGAGTGTCAGACCCATCATGCCATTCGTATCCTTAGTGCATCGTAACATAGGTTTTCCCCTCGTTCAGGCACAATTCCAAAGTGATTGTATAAGCTCCAGGATAAAACAGCACCATCTGCGTCATGTTGTGATTTGAGAATCGAGCATTGGAATGAAACGGATGAACCGATCCATCGACCATCACATAATAGTAGTTATTGCTAGTCTTTTCATCAAGGGTGAGATTTGTTGGTTCGTTGATCCCATTAGTTGGGACATGCCCGAAAACGACAAATCGCATCGATGAAGGGAATTCGACGTGTACGGTGATACAAGACCTGTTATCAGCATATTCAAACATATTTGTCGCTTCTACAAGAATTCTGTCGATTTCACCGTCCACTTTTTGTCTTTCCGAGTTATTGATAACATTTGGTATTGATAGGAATAATACGGTGATAATAACACTGGCTATAAGGAGAATCACAAGAAGAGCAATGGGTTGACCCACAACAGCGTCACCATCGACCGATAGTAAATGAATTCTTCGAAACACCATAAAATCTCCCAGATTTATTACAAAGAATTAAATATTTAATTATATATTTATCGATTGGGTTTCGTCTGGGAGGTTGAATCATGAATTCTGAAAAAAAGAAACAGTATTTTCTCAAGAATGAGTTAGCGGTCCTTGGG
>JBFYMQ010000053.1:0-20797 GCA_041304825.1 Thermoplasmatales archaeon | reverse complement strand
GTGATCTCCGAGACCTCCCCGTGTTTCCATGATGCGACATGCGCCATAACGTAACACCTTTATACTATTCGCATTGGCGGCCCCATGCTTGTTTTTACATACACTGAGCCGATATTCATTTTTCCGCGTTCAAGTTTTCCTTCAAGTCTTTTCAATATAGCATCTATGTTTTCTGCGATATGTTCTGTGTTCATCTCTTCTCGTCCAACCGTTGCATGGATGGTTTTTGTGGTCTTCGATCGAACCTTCACGGTTTTCCGCAGGTTCTTTGCAACACTGGTGATATCGATGGTTGGTGGTACTGGTTTTGGCATTTTCCCCCGAGGACCAAGGATGATACCAAGTGTTTTTCCAATCGTGGGCATTAATGGTGCCTCGGCGATGAAGAAATCATACTCATCTGCGATCTTTTTAAATTTTTTCTTATCTTTTGCGAGTTCTTCGATTTCCTCAGGTTTAATTAGCAAATCAACGTGATTTTTTGATTTCAGGGCAAGATCTCCACTGGCAAAGAGCGCAAGTTTCGCCTCTGTCCCGCGACCATGGGGGAGCATCACTTCATCTTCGATGCGGTTTTTCGCATCGTTCATATCGATGTTTTTGAGGTTTATGACGACGTCTACCGATTGTTTGAATTTTCGCTCAAGTTTTTTTGATTCTTCAATTGCTTTTTGAACTGCTTCTACAGTTTTACTGTCTGTCATGATTTATCATCGACGCTCTTAGGTATATTTGTTACTCCAGAGGGTAACGTAGTTCTCGGGAATAAGAATCTTATTTATAAAAGTTTGTGTCATAGAGATCATCGTCAATCAGAGGTGATTCTTTCAAGGATTAACGTAAAGACATCCTCAGGGTCACGGATTTTCCGTAGTTCCTTTTTCCCGATAATCGGGGTTCCTTCGAGGTTCTTTTTCTCGACATCCTTATCAGTAAAGACCACGGCATGTTTCTTTGTGATCTTCGAAATACTACTGATGAAATGAGCTTTTTCAGCAAGTTTTTTATTGTATTCCTGTACACAGGTGAGAAGGATTTTTTCCTTTTCTTTGCTAAGAGCCTGAAAGGGACAACGATCCATGGGGATGACGCGATAGCCGATGTCCTGGAGCAACGTGAATATCTCGGATTGTAGTTCTTTGGTATCCCCCTGGTCTTTTTTGTAGAATGGTAATTGTTTTGTTTCCATGAGCAGTGGTTTGAGTAAATCAATAGGCATGGTCACGGTCTGATCAAACATTTCCTCGATACGATCAGCGATATCGATTCGAGCGCTCATTCCATCCTCATACATCCGGACGGTGCGTCGTGTGACACGTACATGATGTGCAAAGCTGCCTAATGATATGTTTTTCTCCTGGCGTAATCGTCGTATTTTTTCCTGGTCGAGATTGACGTATAAACCCCCGGGGGCTGCATAGGCTCGCACCGGGATCTTCTCCAGTACATGGTTTTGTAATGTTTCTGCAGTCACTGTTTGGATGCCGAATCGGAAATACACCACATCATCTTCAAGGATGTTTATCCCGTTCTTTTCTCCAATCAGTAAGGGAGTCGCTTTGAGCAGATACGCTACTGCTCGTAGTTCATGGGCAACATCCTCTGATAATCCATCAATATTTGACAGGACTTTGAGTATAAGTAAGGTTTCTTCCCTTCGTGCCACTAGGTCGAAACCTGGGAGACGTAACGCGCATTGGTCTGAGACAGAAAAACCCGCGTTCCCCAAAAATTCTCTTATGTGGGTGAGTAGTTCGATTCTATCCATAGGTAATGAAGCTTAAAGTACGACCTCTCTAATAACGTTTTTGGTGAACAATCATCTGGATAGGCATTGACGACACCGACTCAGTGAATGGTGGATGCACCACGTATGTGGCACGGACCATCATGCAGAAAATCATGAAAGACTATGAAATCATCGGCTATCCCAGGCTCGTCCGTTTGAACCCTAATGTTCCCTGGAAGACCCGAGGAAATGGAGCCTTGTGTATCCACGTTGGGAACGCCTGCGGCAGCAAAAGACAGAAGATTGGTATGATAAACGGACAAGAGATGTTCTGTTCCTCTGCCCCTTTTACGGAGCTTACGAAAAACCAGCAGGAAGATATCGCGATGATTGTCAAAGAAACCGTTGAAACACAAGCCCGTGTTGATGATGAGAATACAAACCCAGGGTACGTTCTGCTCTCAAAGAGACCAAGTGATGAGTTTTATTGGAAGGTGGCGACAATGGTTGTATCTCTTGATGAGGTACACAGCCTCTTGCAGAAACACCATGCTATCTTTGAAGGTTACAAAAACTGTCGAGGTTTGATTGGAGCGACTGCTGCAGTCTGCTGGGAGCCAGGTGACAGAACCTTTGAGTTGATCACCTATCGGTTGCAACAACGATGGGGAACGAAACGCATGGTTGATTCATTATCGGTGCAACGCATGGATGCGAATTGTCCTAGCACCTTTGACAACTATGATATGAGAAATCATCATAATCGTATCGTTCCGAACTCTCCCTGCCCGATCCTGTATGGTATACGGGGGAATAACCCAGACGATCTTGTAAATGCATCATCACAGGTTACATCTGAAATGATTGATAGTTGGTTAGTCTTTGAGACGAATCAAGGCACGGATGATCATCTTCAGAAAAAATCTATCATTCAAATCCAACCTTTTGAATCTGTTATCGTCCAAGGAACAGTTGTAGAAACTCCATTTACGATTCATGGTGGTCATGTTTTTTTCACGATACAAGATGACACCGGGATACTTCATTGCGCTGCATATGAACCAACAAAAGAATTCCGCTATATCATACGTGGACTTTTTATTGGAGATATCGTGGAAGTCTATGGAGGAATCCGTGATCGTCCACTGACTATTAATCTTGAAAAAATCTGCATCAAACACCTCACGTCGGTGATTGAAAAGATAGAAAACCCGGTATGTCAAAAGTGTGGGAAACACATGAAATCAAAAGGAGCGAATCAAGGCTACAAATGCATAAAGTGCGGGACAAGTAGTACCCATCCACGCATGCAACAAAAACCAAGGTCGATAACACCAGGTTTTTATGAAGTGCCTATCTGCGCCAGACGACATCTCAGCAAACCGCTGAAACGAATGATGCAACAGTCATAGATGACCGCTATCGAAACCTCAGATACTCCATGATAGAGATGCCTTCCACCGTTTCCATATGGCCGTCGACGACAATCGTCCCAGTGCATTGGACATGGTACCGCCAGTAATGAATAAAACCTAACATCTCGGAATGATCCACGCTGAAGACTTCCATATCGATGACAAGGAAAACATGCTCGGTGACGGTCTCAATGTTGAAAAACCATGGGACGCACTTGAAATGATCTAGGGCGATGTTGTCTGTTGAGAACCAGATGGTCTCTGATGGTATTTCGAGATATCCGCCATCTTTTGTATTTACGACCATTATCGGAAGTTGCGTCACCCGCGTCGTACGTATCTCAGCCCACGTGACGGTGTAGTTCGATGAGCTACAGGTTCCCCAGAACCATCCGAAATGCAATGCAATCCTCGGCCCGATCCCCCAGTTATGGTCATGATATCCGGTTCCTGTCACATTCATAGTCGAATTATTAATGGTGATGGTCCCGGTCACGTTTGCACGGGGGAGAACCACTGCCCACCAGTCACCTGTTTGCTGCTGCCGTTTCCAACCTTTTGTACATCCAACAAATTGCAATGAAACAGCACCCTCCGGAATGTTCAGAGTTACAGTATAGACAAAGCAATCTTTCAAAGCATCATACGTACCGAAAATGACCTGGTTACCTTCGATGAATACGGATGGGATATCAGAGGATGCTGAGAAGTCCCTGAGTAAATATTTCTCATAATTTTTAAGAAGAACCGATCCTTGATCATATAGAGTGAGTCGTGTTGTAACAATCCCTCTTGCGAAGATATTAAGGATTTGAACACCGAGAACGAGTGAGTACCCATTGTCAAGTTTTGCATCGAAATACCACCATTCAATGAAGGGAAGATTTCCTCGACCATGAAACGCATCATCTCGTAATGTAATGTCATCAATTGATGACGTATGGTAGTCGTGAGCGATGAGGTTGCCACCCGCAGGCATGGTTGTTAAAAACGTACAGAAAAGAACCATTGAAAGGACTCCGATCGTTCGCCTCATACGTATCATTGCCCCATTCACCTTTAGTATTTATATAGCTACCCTAATATTTATAGATGACGCTGCAAATATTGAACGTTGATATTGAAAACATCAGCGTAATACTTTTTAAGGGATGATTGCTTCTCTGTCTCGACCATCAGGATACGCGGGTGTAGTGTAGTCTGGTATCACTTAAGCTTGCCAAGCTTAAAACTCGGGTTCAAATCCCGGCGCCCGCACTTACCTTTTGAATTCCAATAGCATAATTCATTGATAATATAGTGTATGATACTAAAATAGGCAAGCAAACATTTTTTTTATTTATCTTACTTCAGATTCAAACAGCCTGAGTATCGCTCTTTTTTCGATAAATGTAATCATTTTAAGGCAACAGAACCTCATGGTGCTATTTTTAGTTGTGTCCTCAATTTATAGTACTCAGCAGGCTGTTATATGGTCGAAATCATATATCAAGACCGCGATGATTCCTTCTTATGAATCCCGCTCTATGAAGGTCACTCTCTTTTTGCAGTATACCTTACTTGCATAAATATCGGGATAAAGAGATGCCTATGCAAGCAGTAGTGCAAGTGCATATGCAGCGAGGTATCCGGTAGCGAATACTTTATTAAAAGAGGCTCTATTCGTTTTTTAGTGGGTATGATGGGATGCTGGAACAAACAACGATAGACCGCTCTATCGAGATTAAACGATCGGTTGCGATACGAGCACTTCGGCGGAGCAATATTCGACGGAAAGTGACAGAATATCTCGTTGAGATCAGTCCGAACTGCAGTTACACTTCTGAAATCGCCTATAGCATTGGTGCAACGTCATCAAACGTCATCGGTGCTTTACGAGGGATCGAAACACGATATCGTGAGGAAGAATCCCTCATCGGCCTGAACATGGTTGAAGAACGCTCTGGTGGGAAGAACGTCCGGCTCTATGGGGTTACTGATTTTGGTAAGGAAATCATTCAGACCATGAAGACACGACGATAAACATCAGCAATATTTTTGTATTGAGTTTCTGGAAATTTGAAAAAAAAAATTTTTAAAAAAAAAATAACAATAGGAAGGAAGAATAGAGGGGGGAAAAGAGGGTATAAAAATCTAAGATCTTCCTTTCCTAGTTGTCGTTAGAAAGGATATCGCATGGCCTTTTTATGAACATTTTTCGCAGATGAACATGTACAAGGATATGCACCTACGACGAAATGTATCTAATTGAGAACAGAGAGGATTTCTTCGCGGAGCTGCTCGATTCCCTCTCCAGTAGAACATGAGATCTTCCGATTCGCAGATCCTGTGTTTTTGATATCAACTTTGTTTTCAACGATGATAAATGGGACATCATCAAATAGTTTCTTGATGTTTTCCAGCATAAACATTTGTTCATCCATCTGATATCCGCTGGTTCCTGAGGGATCAAAGATAAACACAATAAGGTCGGCAAGATGACGCAACGCGGCAATCGCCTGCTTCTCAATATTGTTCCGTTCTGCGAGAGGACGATCTAATAATCCTGGTGTGTCAATGATTTGATACTGTTTTTTCTCATACCGGACTTTTTTTTCCATATGGCCTACATATATCTGTTTTGTTGTAAACGGGTATTGGGCAATCTCTGGTTTTGCCGCTGATAGTTTTCTGATGAGTGATGATTTTCCCACGTTAGGATAACCTGCGATAACAACGGTCGGAACATCCTCAATGTCAGGAAACGTTCGTAGGATTTTTTGTGCATTGGAGAGGAATATGAGGTTTTTATCGATTTGTTTTACGATAGATGACACCCGGCCGTAGATTTCTTTTTGTTTTTGTTTCAAAAACTCGACATTGCCGGACTTTTTCAAAGCACTGCTCTGGGTTGAGTAGACCATCTCGACAGTCTTCCGAGCCCAGTCGACCGCACCAAGCGATTTCTTCAGTTTATTCGTATCAATCTTAATGTCAATGATCTCCTGATAAAACATGGGAAGTCTGTCGATTGATGGAAAGTTTTTCACATACGACTCCAAACGTGAGGTAAGATCATCAATGAATACTTCGGTACGTGCGATGACTATTTTTTTTATTTCGTAGCGTTTATCTCGATCATGGATCTGGATTTTCTTTGTCCGGCGGATCGATTGATCAAGGAGTTGTTTTGCATTAAGAATTGGAGGGATGTTTCTAAACATAAGTTTGAAAAGGTTTATGTGATACCTCTAAATTAAGCTGTTGGTACACCTATGGATGAAGGATTCATACTTGCAAACAAATTCAGACGAGTGATTTTTGACGAGCTCGTTGCAGGGGAAACAGATATTACCCGTATTGCGAAAAAAAACCGAATCATCCCAAGAGTGGCACAACGCATCATCGATGAGTTTATCACCGGAGGCATCGTCGAAAAAAAAGGAAATACGTACGTGTTTACGGATGAAGGGAAAAAACTTGTTGAAACAATCGGAAAATAAACAAGCAAGGGATAGAAAAAACCCCTTGAAACCATATCTGATGCAGACCCTCAAGGAACTTGCGTTGCTCGGGGCGGTTCATAACAGAATTGAGTTATCCTCCCATGAACTTGCAGAACAATTATACACGAGTCAACAGACTGCGTCACGGTATCTGCTTGAGCTGGACACTCAGGAGATGATCACAAGAGAACTGGGGGTGAAAAAACAGCTGATCCAGATTACCGGACGGGGAGCTGAGGCGCTGGAAAATGAATATCTCTCCTACAAACAGATCTTTGATTTGACGAACAAGGTCGTGTTCAGAGGAAACGACTCGGATTTGTCGCTTACCCGGGAACCTTGAATGTGGAGATTGAATATATAGAACGCAATAAGATACGCTTGCTTCGAAGCTACGGTGGTATCGAGATCAATGAGTTTCAAGCAGAGAATCGAACGTTTGGAGGCGTGGTCTGTTTCAAGGCAACAATCAATGGACGGAAAGGAGCGATTGTGCTGCCGAAACGGAGCCATTATGCGACGGTTCTTGAATGTATCTCCCCAGATAATTTACGCCAAACGCTTCAGTTGCACGATGGCGATGTTGTCGAAGTGGTTGTCTCCCTTCAATAAAACAGATGAGGTGCTATGAAAAATCAGTCCGTTGCTGATACCTTGTTCATGATTGCGGATTTGTTGGACTTAAAAGGGGATCTTTTCTTTAAGACTCGGGCGTACCGCATGGCAGCGCAAACCATTGAAGCTCTTGATGACGACATCGAAAAAATTGTTCATCAAGGCACCTTAGAATCAATTCCCGGTATCGGGGAAGCTTTAGCAAAAAAGATTACAGAACTCGTTAAAACCGGTAGACTTGAGTACCTCGAACGGTTGAAAAAGGAAGTCCCGACCGGTCTGATTGACCTTCTTGGCATCCCGGGCCTTGGGCCAAAGAAGGTTGCAGCTTTATACAAAAACCTGGGGATCACCAGTATCCAAAACCTCCGAAACGCAGCTAGCAATGGAGAACTTCGAACGCTTGAGGGATTTGGCGAGATCACTGAACGAAATATCCTGCGTGGGATTAAACTGCTGTAAAAAACAAGCGGCAGGGTCCTGCTGAACGTCGCTTATGAGGATGGAAATCGATATCTGAGTTATCTAAAGAAAAACAAAAAGATAAAAAAAATTAACATCGCCGGTAGCTTGCGACGGATGAAAGAAACCATCGGGGACCTAGATATACTTGCCTTGTCGAACGACCCTGAGACGGTCATGGACCATTTCGTACAATATCCGGAGGTTGCCGAAATCCTCGCAAAAGGATCAACTAAATCAAGTGTGTTGTTACACGACCAGCTCCAGGTGGACCTTCGCGTCGTCGAGGAAAAAAGCTATGGAGCTGCGCTCCAATACTTCACCGGCTCAAAGGAACATAATGTCACATTACGTGGATTAGCAATCAAAAAAGGATTCAAGCTGAACGAATACGGGTTGTTTGATAAAAACACAGAAAAATACATCTCAGGAAAAACCGAAGAAGAAATCTATAAGAAAATCGGGATGCACTACATAGAACCAGAACTACGGGAGAACCGCGGTGAATTCGATGCAGCGAAAAACAACACTTTACCGAGACTCGTCAAGCACGATGAAATCATCGGTGATTTCCATGTTCATTCGCTCTGGAGCGATGGGAGCGACTCCATTGAAACCATCGCTGCTGCCGCACACCAACGCAGATACAAATTCATCGGGATAACCGACCATTCACAGTCTCTTAAAATCGCGAACGGGCTGACCGAAGAACGATTACAGAAAAAAATAAACGATATAAATAAAATAAGCAAGAAATTCCCTGATCTGCGGATCTTCTGTGGGACAGAGTGTGATATAAAAACAGATGGGACGTTGGATTACAGCAAAAAAATATTACAACAATTTGATTTCGTGTATATTGCGATTCACACCGCATTCAAAATGGACAAAGAAACCATGACCAAACGAATCATCAGAGCAATGGACAATGAAGAAGTCAATTTCCTGGCTCATCCAACAGGAAGACTCATCGGCAAAAGAGATCCCTACGAGGTTGATATCGAACAAATCATCGACGCGGCCAGAGAAACAAACACCCGCATTGAGATAAACTCGTTCCCAGACCGCCTGGACCTTGATGATGTTCATATAAAACAAGCCAAAGACCATACGGTATTCTTTGTCCTTGGCACCGATTCACACAGCATCAATCATCTTGATTTCATGAGATTTGGAGTCGCAACCGCCCGAAGAGGCTGGCTTGAGAAAAAAGACATCCTGAATACCTCATCAGTCCAAGAAATTGAAAAAATAATTGGCACGTGAACCAATGAATAAAAATGACGCGAAAAAACAGATACAAAGACTTCGTGATGAAATCAACTACCATAACTATCAATACTATGTTGAAAACAACCCGGTCATCTCAGATTACGAATATGACATGCTGTTAAAAAAACTCGAAGCTTTAGAAACTCAGCATCCAGACCTCATCACCTCTGATTCCCCGACACAACGTATCGGAGGAGAACCGCTCAAAGGATTCACCACCGTAGAGCACAAAATACCGATGCTTTCACTGGATAACGCCTATTCCCATGATGAACTCAGAGAATTTGACGAACGGGTCAAAAAGAACATTACAGATGTTGAATATATCTGCGAACCGAAAATCGACGGGGTCAGCATCGCCCTTATCTACGAAAACGGAATCTTCATACGAGGAGCGACCAGAGGCGACGGGATAAAAGGCGATGACATCACCTCGAATCTTCGGACAATCCGGAGTATCCCTCTCCGTTTACAAGGATTGGACATTCAAAACGCTGAGGTACGCGGCGAGGTATACTTCCCGATTTCATCGTTTAAAAAATTCAATAAAGAACAGGAGAAAAAAGAAGAACAGGTGTTCGCCAACCCACGCAATGCTGCAGCTGGATCACTCCGACAGCTGGACCCCCGCATCGTCGCATCACGACCGTTAGACACCTATCTGTACTATATCTCGCATTCTGATAAAGATTTTAAAAGCCAAGAAAAATCCCTTGAGACATTACGGGCAGCTGGGTTTCGCGTTAACCCCTTGATTGAAAAAGCCTCGTCAATAGAAGATGCGATCTCCTACTGCAAGACCCTGGAGGCAAAACGTGAGACGCTTGATTATGAAATCGACGGGGTTGTTTTAAAGGTAAACTCTTTCGAGCAACAACGAAAGTTAGGTTCGACCATTAAACACCCACGATGGGCGATTGCGTTTAAATTCACCGCAAAACAAGCAACCACCCGACTCAAAGACATCGTGATACAGGTAGGACGAACTGGAACGTTAACACCAGTCGCAATCCTCGAACCCATCCAAGTCGGCGGAGTGACTGTCTCCCGGGCGACTCTCCATAACTTTGATGAATTGAAACGCAAAGACATCAGGATCGGTGACAGGGTATTAGTCGAACGCAGCGGCGATGTGATTCCCCAGGTGGTAAAAAGCATCAGTGAAAAAAGGACAGGCGAAGAAAAAGCTCGCGCGATCCCACGAAAATGCCCGGTGTGCGGATCAGATGTTATCAGAACCCTAGATGAGGTTGCTGTCCGTTGTCCAAACAAACAATGCCCAGCACGGCTGAAATGGCGCATCGAATATTTTGCGTCACGCGATGCGATGGACATCGACCACCTCGGTGGACAAACCATCGATAAACTTATTGAAAAAGGACTCATCGACACCATCGCAGATGTCTATTCTCTTACAGAAAAAGACCTACTGAGCCTTGAAGGATTCAAAGAAAAATCAGTTAAAAACCTGCTTGACTCAATTGAAAAAAGCAAACAACAAGGGTTAGCACGATTGATTTATGGATTGGGGATCCGTCATGTGGGAAAATACGCATCCCAGCTCCTCGCAACCCAATATAGCAGCATTGATGAGCTAGCAAAAAAGACAGCAGAGGAATTCATCCAGATCCATGGACTTGGTGAAAAGACAGCAGAGGCAATAGCCACCTTCTTTGCAACCGAGGAAAATATCGAATTAATCAACAAATTAAAGGATATCGGGATACGAACAAAGGAAACAAAAAAAGAAGGAATACTCTCAGGAAAAAAGTTCGTGTTCACCGGGGGGCTCACCTCGTTATCCAGACCTGACGCTTCAGACTTGGTGATGAAAAATGGTGGGATGGTTGCCTCCGCGATTGGAAAAGACATTGATTATGTCGTCGTCGGCACAGACCCTGGCTCCAAATACGAAAAAGCAAAAAAACTTGGATTAACCATCATTGATGAAAACGAGTTTAAAAAAATAGTTGGAGTACTGTAATTATGGGAGAATGTAATATTCAAAAAAACAAGAATGCTTGTAATTGTACTTATCCCTGTAGCAGGAAAGGGATCTGTTGCGAATGTCTTAGCTATCATAGGAACAGAGACGAACTCCCCGCATGTTTTTTTCCAGAGGGAATTGAAGGAACGTATGATCGAAGCGTGGAGAATTTCATCCAGATATATCAGGCCAAAAAGAAGTGATAAAAACCTGGATTTCTTTGAAAAAGAACCCTTCTATGATGTTTCTGTATTTTAAGATTATAACCTAGACGAAGACGAATAGAAAAACACTTTTTTAAGATAGAAGGGAATTAGTATAGAACGTAAGGCTTATATCCAATGACATTATAACGGTGAGCGAGGAAGGTAAAATATATGGCAATTGGGTTTGTCCTGATAAGTGCCGCTCCCGCACATGAACATGAGGTCTACAACAAACTATCAAAGGTACCACAGATAATCGAACTCCATCCATTATTTGGAGAATACGATCTCATCGCAAAAATAGAAGCAGATGATTTTGAAAGTCTCGGAGACATTGTGGTAAATAAAATTAGAACTATCGAAGGTGTAATCGACACAAAAACGCTAACGGGAACGAAGTTTTAAGGAGTGAAAAAGATATGGAAGGATTAGTACAATATTTTCTAAGCATGATGACGCTGGTGTTTGCAATAGCAAGTGTAATCGCAGGAATTTTTACCGCTTATTTCGGCTCAGGTAAAAGCAGAGCTGTTGGAGCGATTTTAATCATTATCGGACTTATCGTTGGAGTCATCTTCCTCTGGGGCGCGAACCTGCTAGGTTTCATGGGAACTCCAATGGACCTGTTGGACTTTTCAGGGACGATAGTGAATGGGATTATCGCGGTGATTGGTGCTGTTGTTGGAGCGCTGATTGCTCTTGGTATCTTCCTGCTTGCTATCATGAAAGCATAGCTAAAGCATCTCTAAAAAAAATCGATGTACCCTGAGATCATCGGTAAGCTCAGGGTGAAACGATAACGCCAGGTAGTTCTTCTGCCTGGCCAAAACTATTTTTTTCCCCATGGTTGCAAGTATCTCACAGTCTCCCCATATTTTTGTGATGATAGGCGCTCGGATAAACACGGCATGATACGAGCGGGTAAATCCTTTTATCGATAATGATCGTTCAAAGGATTCTTTTTGTCGGCCAAATGCGTTGCGCTCAACCTGCATGTCCATTGCGTCTAAGAGTTTGACATCTGCCTTGGAATCCGTTATTTCTTTGGCAAGCAAAACACATCCTGCGCAGGTGCCCATAAGCCCAATGTCATTGTGGTTCATCCGTTCACGGATGACATCAAACATCCCTGAATTGACTAAAACACGAGAAATCGTTGTACTCTCCCCGCCAGGGATAATCAGTGCGTCGCATGCATCGATATCACGCGGTTGTCGAACCAATAGCGCCTGGCCTTTCTTTTTTCCTTCTTGAAAAACACGGCTCATGGATACAAGATGCTCAGAAACCGCTCCTTGAAGAGATAAAACACCGATTGTGACTATTCCTACCAGCCTCGTTCCTGCAGAAGTTGTTCTTTTGGAATTGTACCTATTTCAATACCAAGCATCGCATCACCAAGATTCTTGCTGACTTCTGCAATCTTGCCTGGTTCATCATAATGAGCGACTGCTTCTACGATTGCCTTTGCTCGTTTTTCAGGGTTCTTTGATTTGAAGATCCCTGATCCGACGAAGACGCCATCGCTGCCTAGTTGCATCATGATCGCCGCGTCTGCGGGGGTTGCAACTCCGCCTGCTGCGAAATTGACAACGGGGAGTCGTTGCAGTTGTTTAATTTCTTTTAAAATTTCATAGAGTTCCTTTTTCAAAGTGCCATAGGTTGAAGAGCCGAACACGACGGTTTTTTCATCAACGTTTTGATTGGTTAATGTTTTAAATGATGTGACATAACTTTGACAATACTCTTCAGCTACTTTCTGTATTTTTGCTGTCTGCATGGTTTTCAGAGTCGTAGTCATACATGTTACCATCCGCTGGTGTCGTACAGCTTCAATGATATTACCGGTGCCTGCTTCCCCTTTGGTTCGAATCATTGCTGCACCTTCCCAGATACGTCTGGTTGCCTCACCTAAGTTTCGACAGCCACAGACAAACGGAATAGTAAAGATACGTTTGTCGATATGGTAAAATGGATCTGCAGGGGTCAGTACTTCAGATTCATCGATCATATCAACTCCAAGTGCCTCTAATGCTTGTGCTTCAACGAAATGACCGATTCTTGCTTTTGCCATCACCGGTATACTAACTGTGTTGATGATCTCATTTATGATAGTAGGGTCTGCCATACGTGCGACACCCCCATGAGCCCGGATATCAGCAGGAACTCTCTCGAGAGCCATTACAGCCACGGCGCCACTTTTCTCCGCTATTTTTGCTTGTTCTGCGGTAGTGACGTCCATGATAACCCCGCCTTTCTGCATCTTAGCAAATCCTTTTTTTACGAGATCAGTCCCGTGTCGTAGTTTGGTTATATCTAATTCCTTCATAGTTCCTACCCTAAGAAATCCTCAATTTAAAAGGGGATATCAAATTCCCTTTATTAAGAACTACGGTGGTACATAAATCTAGTGGTGTAACACATTTTAAGGTAGAAAAAAGGAAAAAAAGACAGACTACTGAGCTGTCTTTACCAGGGGTTTTTTATATTCACCGTTCACAATTTTATGGTGTAGGAACGCATCGTAAGCAGCGAGATCAAAATGTCCATGACCACTGTTGCTAAAGACAATGATTTTCTTTTCGTTTTTTTTCTTGCACATCTGTGCAAAATCAATTGCTGCTCGTACGGCGTGTGCTGATTCCGGTGCTACAATCAAACCTTCTGTTTGTGCAAACATCATTGCTGCCTCAAATACCTCTTGTTGATTGTATGCTAACGCGTCCATGTATCCTTCTTTGGTGAGTTTGGAATGCAACGGTGAATCACCATGATATCGTAATCCACCTGCGTGTATAGCAGAGGGGACAAAATCATGACCGAGTGTATACATTTTTAAAAGGGGTGTGAGACCAACAGAATCACCATAATCGTATCTATATTCACCTGCGGTGAGAGAAGGACAGGCGAGTGGCTCAACTGAGATGATCTTCAAGTCTGGTTTTTTCCCCAGGATTTTGTCACGCACGAAAGGGAAGCTTGCTCCAGAAAAATTGCTTCCACCACCGACACATCCACAGACGATATCAGGGTATTTATCGATGAGTTCGAACTGTTTCTTGATTTCTAAGCCAATCACGGTTTGATGTAACACTACATGATTGAGCACAGAACCAAGCGCATAGTTTGTGTTATCATGTGTTGCTGCATCCTCTACTGCTTCACTGATGGAAATCCCCAGACTCCCGGAGGTTTGTGGGTCTTTTTTTAGTGTTTCTCTACCGGCATTAGTTAGTGTTGTTGGGCTAGGGAAGACTTCAGCACCCCATGTTTCCATAAGGATTCGTCGATATGGTTTTTGTTCGTAACTGCATTTCACCATATAGACGCGACATTTGATTCCAAAAAGCTGGGTGCTGAACGCAAGGGCTGATCCCCATTGTCCGGCTCCGGTTTCAGTAACGATTCGTTCGATGCCTGCTTTTTTGTTGTAGTATGCTTGTGCGACCGCAGAGTTAGTTTTATGACTCCCCGCGGGGCTGACACCTTCCCATTTGTAATAGATTTCGGCTGGTGTTTTGAGCGCTTTTTCGAGTCGTTGTGCACGATAGAGTGGAGATGGTCTCCAGATACGGTAGATATCTCTAACCTCTGATGGAATTGAAATGTATCGGTCTTTGCTTACTTCTTGTTTGATAAGTTCCATAGGGAAGATTGCTTTGAGATCATCAGGGCTGATGGGTTGTCTGGTTTGTGGGTGCAGTGGTGGGTCAAGGGGAGTTTTGAGATCTGCTTGTATATTGTACCATTTTTTTGGAATGTCATTTTCGTCAAGGAGGATTTTTGTTCGTTTCATAGTAAATATTAATTGTGTGGTTGGTATATTAATTTTTCTAAATTTGTACGTCAATGTATAATTTTATACATCATAGGATGAAAAAAGATGAAAACAAAGGATATTTAAACTCAAGTAAAGTACAATTTTGTACTATGTGGAAACAAATTGAACATTACTTCAATAATTATCCCCAACGAAAAAAAATCGCACAAAAAATGATGGAATACGGCATACAAATCCATAACAACACCTTCCGCTGCGGCCAAATCGAACTCTCAGACTCAAAAATCGCCAGAGCATTTCAAGTCGATAGACGAGCAGTCACCGCAACCAGAGACGTCATCAAAAAAGAACCCAATCTTCTCAAAATATTCTCGAACCTCACACCAACCTGCCATCTCAAAGACGTCGCACCCCACATGCACTGGGGCGTCATCGAAATCATCCCCGTAGACCCCAGCATGCCAGGAATCCTTGCCGAAGTAGCAACCATCATCGCGACCAACAACATCAGCATCAGACAAGCCATCGTCGATGACTTCGAGTTCACAGAAGAACCAAGAGTCTTCATCATCACAGAAAAACAAATACCAGGGACACTTCTGACAACAATCAGAAACGCTAAAGGGGTAAAAGCAGTACTCATTTACTAAAAAAAAAAAAGGAAAAGAATTTTTTTAAGCGATGGTTACATCCTTACACAGATAGACATCCTGAATCGCATGAAGAAGCTTCACACCATCCTCAAACGGTTTCTGAAACGCCTTTCTCCCAGAAATCAAACCGGTGCCACCCGCACGTTTGTTAATGACCGCAGTCCGTACCGCTTGACCAAAATCATCCTTCCCAGAGGCACCACCAGAGTTAATCAATCCAACACGCCCCATATAGCAATGAGCGACCTGATACCTTGTTAAATCAATCAGATGATCCGAAGAAAGCTCCGTATACGCCTTCTCATTGATTTTCCCATATTTCACCCCACCTCGATTCAACGCCAGATACCCACCCGTAACATCAGGTAGTTTCTGCTTGATAATATCCGCTTCAATGGTCACTCCAAGATGATTCGCCTGACCAGTAAGATCCGCAGCAGCATGGTAATCCTTTCCATCCACCTTAAACGCTGAGTTCCGTAAATAACACCACAGGATTGTTGCCATCCCAAGTTCATGGGCATATTTAAAGGCTTGACTGACTTCCTGGATTTGACGCGTCGATTCATCAGAACCAAAATAAATAGTACACCCCACTGCAGCAGCACCCATCTCCCAAGCCTGCTCAACACCAGCAAACATAATCTGATCATACTTGTTTGGATACGTGAGCAACTCGTTATGATTTAACTTGACAACGAAGGGAATCTTATGGGCATATTTCCGGGAAACCGCACCCAGGACGCCCAGGGTTGACGCAACAGCATTACAGCCACCCTCGATAGCTAGTTTTACGATATTTTCCGGGTCAAAATACATTGGGTTTGGTGCAAAGGATGCTGCAGCTGAATGTTCAATACCCTGGTCGACCGGTAAGATCGAGAGATACCCGGTTCCTGCTAACCTACCATGAGAAAACAAGGATTGTAAGTTGCGAAGCACAGGGTTTGATCGGTCAGTATCAAGAAACGTCTGATCAAGAAAATCCGGTCCCGGAAGATGCAACGAGTCTTTTTGAATTTTCATACATGTATGATTCAGCAGATTGTCGGCATCAGCACCTAAATACCCTCGAATTGAATCAATATTTCCTCTCATAGTTACTCCAACTTCCTCATATTGTGACAAGAACGGTTCACCTCACAATAAACATGAGAATATCGTATGGCACATAAAACTTTCTGCGGAGAAAAAATAAAAAAAAAAGGATGAGGGACTACGAGATGAGAAGGTTCCCTTCTTCGAATCGTTTACTGAGTTTTTGTAACATATCCTTTGTCATATCAGGTAGCTTATACTTTGGTTTCCAGCCCCATTCCTTTCGTGCAGATCTATCGTCGATGGAGCGAGGCCATGAATCAGCAATCGCTTGTCGGAAATCTGGTTTATACTCACAGGTAAACTCAGGGATATGCTGAGCAATCTCATGAGCAAGTTCTTCAGCGGAAAAGCTCATGGAAGCAAAATTGAAATCACAGTGATGTTTCAATTTGGTCACATCAGCATCCATTAAATCAAGTGTTCCCTTTAAACAATCAGGCATATACATCATAGGAAGCATTGTGTCTGCTCGTAAAAAACAGGTGTATCTCTTCTGCTTAATCGCTTCATAAAAGATTTCTACCGCATAATCTGTAGTTCCCCCACCAGGGAGAGTCTCACTACTGATGATACCAGGATATCGTATCCCACGGACATCGAGATTGAATCGTTTTACGTAATAATCGCCAAGCAACTCGCCAGCGACCTTTGTAACCCCATACATAGTTTTTGGCCGCAGGATTGTCTCCTGAGGTGTGTTGTCCCGAGGTGTTTCCGGACCAAATACTGCAATCGAACTAGGAACAAACACTCGTACCATGCTGTGTTCCCGTGCGACCTCCAAACAATTATACAATCCGTTGATATTGACATCCCAAGCAAGCAGAGGTTTTTCTTCCCCAACTGCAGAGAGAATCGCAGCCATGTTATAGATGGTGTCGATATCATAGTCTTTTACAACTTTCTCAATGGTTTCTCTTTTACAGATATCGATGTACTCAAAAGGACCCGAGTTAAGAAGTGTTTCACTTGGTTTGGTTTTTCGCCCAGTTGCAAGCACGTTGTCGTTTCCAAATTTTTTCCGTAGCATCGCCGTGAGCTCTGAACCAATCTGCCCGACGGCACCAGTCACCAAAATTTTTTTCATACGTTCTTGTGCCATACTTGCGTAACCCCCAAAGTATTTTCTTTGACTGGTATCATTATTTCCTATAGATACTTTACTGTTCTCCGGTGTACTCGGAATCAGTTTTGATACCGTCTAATTGTTTAGGACGCCCGGGAGAAATAATATATCCTTTTCTTTTTTTCCTCCAATTCGCCCATCGAGCCAGCACCAAGGGTAAAATCAAGATGGAAGTGATAAACGCGTAAACTAGGGTAATAGCGGTGATGATACCAAACTGCTGTTCAGGAGGAATTGGAGCAAACGCAAGGACACCAAAACCAAACATGGATGAGAGAGCAGCAATAAGCACAGCGCTCCCCGTCCGTGAGATCGTCTCCGTGACCGCTTTTGTGACATCTCCTGTTTGATCAGCGACTAGGCGAAATCGTTCCGTTATATAACAGGCATAGTCAATACCAACCCCGATGGTGATACAGGTGACGGTGATCGTTAAAATGTTCAATGTATATCCGATGAAATACATGCTCCCCAGCACCCATATAATTGAAATGGTGACTGGGATCATCGCAATCAAGCCAAGCACAGGGTCGCGATAAATAAGAGTCAGCATAATCGCTGCAAGAACAAAGCAAATGCCGGTAGATAGAATCTGGCTTTCCGTCATATTCTTCAGAATGGACAAGGTGATGAGCAGATTACCAGTGATAATGGATGTTGTATCCCCAAACTCTGATAAATCATCATTTAATTCCGTATTCAGCTGTTCAAACTGTTCAGTCATATCATCGCTACTTGAACCAAGATCGACATAGACACGCAGAATCGTTGCGGTATACTCATTTCCATCTTTACGAAGCAACCCAGCGACTTGCATCTCGTATTCAACACTCGTAGAGAGGTAATCATACGCCACCTGGACGTCAGCATCAGTACGCGGTACGTTTGTTGCTTCATCGATATTGAACAACTCGACAAGCGAATGGTTATTTGCCACTGCCTGTTGTATGATGGTAAAAATACTTTCTGTCTTCGTACTACCATCAGGTCTTCGAGCAACATAGAGGTCGTCGTTCATCTTTTCATGTGTAGACCGTAGACCTTGTACTGTTTGGACGGTCGCCACATTTCCTTCGATAAGGATATACTCTTGATCTTGACTGGAGAAGGGGAAATCCTCACCAATCTGAGAAAAGAGCTGAATCGCAGGATTATCCTGTGGAATAAATTGATTCATGCTAAAGCCAGATTTCAATTGGGTCACCGCAGTCCCCATGACCAGACATATGAGTATGGTGACCAGGAACACTTTCTTCTCATGACGAAGCAGTACACGAGCAACCCGACCCATAATCATGGTCATTGAAGAGGTTTGATCTTTGGATGTCACACGAACAGCCGCTTTTCTTCGATCGAGAATGTATCGGAGGGCGACCAGCAACGTTAAGGTGATGATAAAGGTATAGCTAATACCAATCGCAAGAAAAACACCAAAATCCCTTACCGGAGGAAGCGTTGCACTGAGGAAGGAAAGAAACGCGACAAATGTAGTAAACCATGCTAAAAAAATCGCAATCCCAACTTCTTTTACGGAAAGACGGATCGCCTCTGCAGGTGTTCGTCCTTTGTTTATCTCTGTTCGATAGTTAAACAGAAGATTAACGGAGTACTCAACCCCTAAACCGATATTGAGTGGAAGAAGGGCAACTGCGATGATGTTAAATGAGATTCCAAGCAGAGCCATCGTACCAAACAACCAAACACAGGAAAAAGCAAATACTAGAATGGGGAGAAGGAAATACGACGGTTTTCGAAAAGCGATAAACAGGATGCAAAGAATGATGATGAAGATGGCTGGTCCGATAATCATCATGGCATCCATTGCGACATCGTTTATCTGAGTAGTTACAATTCCTTCCCCGGTTGCTTGAATGGAGATACTCGTGCATTGTGTATCCAGTTCATTGATTTTATTGACGATGTTGGCGTTGACTTTTGCCAGTTCCTCCGCATCACCACTTTGCAAATTCAGCTGCACAATACATAGACTCGCATGTGAGGTGTTTTTCTCTGTATATTCCGTAGATATGAACGATAAGGCATTGACCCGCAACTCAATAAACAATTGTGGGATCAAGGGATAGATTGTCGTCGATACACCTGCATCTGGTGCTCGATCAGCCTGGGTCCAGAGTGGTTGAATAGAAGGCAATGAGAACGTAGATGGAAGAAAACCAGCACCCGTCATATCCTCTGAAAGACCGGAGAAATCATCCAGATCGATATCGAATCTCTGAAGCATCCTTGAGACAAGAGATCCCAAGATAGGCCTTGATTGCAGTCGCTGGAGACGATCAAAGAGATAACTTGTGTTAATGACAATATGTCCACCAGGTCGATGCAGCACGGGGGTCTGATAATAGCGGACTCCTGCAGAGAAATTCGTTAATTTCGTAGGCAGCTCAAAGGAACCATATTGAAGAGCGATACCGTACCCGCTGAGTTCCTTTCGTGAGACAATGACGTTAATCCGATTTGTCTCTGAATCAAAGGTGATATTCCCGGTCTGAAGCTGAAGAGGGAAAAACATCTCTTGTCCAGGGGGTCTAAGCCAGAGGTACGCTGTTTTTTTATACGATGTGAGTTCATGATTTCTGATATTTTGTATAAATTGTTTGATATTTCCCAAAAGTCCGTTTCCGATTTCCCAGCGTGGAACAGTTGGTTCAATCCGTGCAGCAATCTGATAGCCGATATCGTATTCAGAGGGGAGTAACGAGTTCTTAAAGTCAAGATACCATTCCATCGTACTGACTTTGGAAAACGGTGGTTTTAGATTAGACGAAAAATCTTTTAGGGAATAAACTTCGAAGGAAAAGGTAAGTGTCTTGTTGTCTTTAATAATGTCGCAGTTTTTGATATCAGCACTATCGACTGTCCTTCCGCTCGAACGCAGGAATGACCGTTGATAATCAACTGGTTCATTAGGGTCATCGGTTTGGAAAAGGGTCATGTTTCCTGAGGC
>JBFYMQ010000052.1:0-14035 GCA_041304825.1 Thermoplasmatales archaeon | reverse complement strand
ATGTATTTCTCAAGGCCTTTCCAGTCGAGTCGATCTGCTTGGCAGTCTACGATATCAATGTCTGTTTCTGGGAGTTCTCGTTCTACATAGGCCGCCAGTATTAATAACGAGGATGGCGGGGGTAGGTACTCACCCATCACAAACCAGTAGTTCCGTGGTGGTTCAACAAACAACAGTGAAGATTTCATTTGCCTCGATTAGGAAATATGTATTATATACAAATAAATTATTCTCTAGATAGTACTCTTTTGGATATTACAGAAAAAAAAAAGGAGAGGAGGATTTAAAAGAACTTCCACACCTCGATTTCCTTAGAACCCATGTTTCCTTCCTTATCATACGCTTTTACGGTAAGGGTTTGTCTGAAGAATGCGGGTTGACTCCATAACCAACTAAAGGGGCTGGTGGTATCGTTTCCAAGCAACTGGAGGTTGACGTAGAATTCCACCCGGTCAATACCTGAGTCATCATCTGCTGCGTTTACGTCTACATCAATTTTCCCGATGACCAGGGTTCCACCAGAAAGCGGCATGATTTCTTTATTCATGAAATAGAGTGCATATCCTGGTTTAATAATCTCAACAGTTGGTGGTGTGGTATCAGGGACAGGGCAGACAACGACGGCTTTCTCAACGACCGTATAATGATACCCAGCGTCATAATCGGTAAGCCACCATTGAGTGTTGATATCAGGTTGTGGGGCCTCAACAGAGACGTTGTAGATATCATAGGAGACATACGCTGCATCATTGTGATCGTTTGGTGAAGGGTTAGCGATATCAACTATGGGATCGCTAAATGCAATCCTTAATTCTTCTGAGTTGACCCCTGCGCACGTCACATAGTGTCCTGCTTTTCTCTCAGAATGCGGTGGAGGATTATAGTACTCTGTTTTAAACGCCCAATCTAGTGTAGAAAGTACGTTATCTTTCCATGCTTGACCGGGTGGGTATGGATTACCCACATCGTAACTCCAATAGTAATGCGGGTCTTCGACAAGCTGACGTACATCAAAATAGTAGGTTGCGCCAGGCGTTAGTGTAATGGCGGGATTGAAGTCGAATCGAATCCATGTTTGACCTGGGAGAAATCCTGGGTTGACAGTAGATTTTCCAAGGAGAGTTCCTGGACGGTTATCATAGACATTCACCTCGACATCCGTAGGGGGGAACGTGCTGACGCTTTGAAGGAGGATTTCAATGGCATCAAGCCTTGTCACGGTTGGGATGAAACCTTGAGAATCCCACAACGTGTTGATTTGTAAAACTTTCAGGACAGGACCTAAAGGTTGCAATTGATCTATTATCAAAGGTCCGATGATATAGTCGTAATCTCCAAGTAAGAGAATGACGTTTTGACTACGTTCAATTTCACTTTCGATAAAGCTAAAGGTTGGTCGGTCATAGGTTTGGACCGTGAATTTATCAGTCAGACCTGTGGTGGTTAGCCAAGTAGTGATTGCAGTGTGTATATCATCGACATAGGTGGTTCCTTTCTCTGTTGTGTTCATCGCTCGTGCAAGGTTTTCTATGAGTAAGGGAGTATTGGCTGTCGCGTGGTCATCACCAGCGCCATAATCTTCGACAAGGGTGAAAAGATCCTCCCCGTCACCCGGGGTACCTGCGGGGTCTGCGAATTTTGAGTCGAACCACCAGAAACAATTCGCAACCGCAACTGGGCCACAGAACACCCATTCTTCCACATCATCACCAACGACCGTGCTGTTAAGAGCACAATCAGGACCCGCAGCGATGCAGTTTTCAGTTGGATTGTAGATATCATCTCCTGCGACTGTTGAATCAATCATGTTATTTAGCCCAGGAGCTATTTTTTTCCATTGCTCCTGTTGCTGACTAAAATCAGGGAGTCCCTGCGGCGCATAGTTTGGATACGATGGTTTCCAGTACCATCCTCTGTTTTCCATCGTTTTATCGGTTTTACTAAAAGTGGATATGTCTAGTGCTTGTGCTGTTGAAATTAAAAGACAGAATAACACAATCAGCGAAACAATCACTTTACTATATTTTTTTGTATTCATTTTTTTTCCCTCCAATCCTTATTTTAATTTTTTTTCAACGGGTGACCTAAGAAGTAACGAGTTCGTATCGTATATCGCCTCCCGTTATACTGAATCTTATTTAACTTAAATTCATGTTCTATTATATAAGGCTTATTCCATGAAAAAATATCTTACTATCTGTCATTATTTTATTTCATCTTAAAAAAAATCGCAATAACCTGCATATACAATTTTTTTGCAAGGAATAGTAGGATTCTGAAGTATAATTCTATTATGGACCTTGTTTTGTTCGTCTACCCTGACATGTTCGTGAGGCTATTTTTTTTTCTGTGATGTCCATCTCAATATGTTCCCCGGTGACCATATAATGGATTTTTTCTGCAATCTTACAAGCATGATCTCCACAGCGTTCTAAATATCGAGAGACCATCATATAATGAGCTCCTTGTGTAATGTTTTTATTATCTTCCAGCATGTACGTTAAACATTCACGGAAAATCGAATAGCGAAGCTCATCGACAGTGCTTTCCTTTTCCTCGAGATCCTGGATTGATGTGAGATTCTCGGTTGTAAACGCAGTAAGAACGTTATCAATCATATTACATACAATTTCTGCCATATGTGGGATACTTACCAGTTTTTTCATCCGAGGAACTTCGTGGAGTTCTTCCGTTACCTTTGCAATGTCTTTTCCGTACCGGCCGATTCTTGTGAGGTATGTATTCAACTTAAGACAACATGCAATCGTCCTCATGTCTTTTGCCATTGGTTGGTACAACGCGATTAAACGAAGCGATTTTGCCTCAATATTTCTGTCCATTTGTGCAATTGTACCCTTTTGTGATTGTACCCAGCACGCAAGTTCGATATCATCATTTTTCAGAGAATCGACTGCTTTCCGGAGCATCTCTTTGGCCATTTGTCCCATTTTTGTTATATCGATTTTCAGTTCGTTTAATTCATCATGAAATTTTTGTGTCATAGGTTATTTCACCCTATCCGAATCTTCCTGTGATATATTTCTCAGTTAGCTCCTCATGAGGATCTTCGAAGATTTGCTCGGTTTCACCAAACTCGATAAGCTTTCCTAGGTACATATAAGCTGCGTAGTCGCTGACCCGAGCTGCTTGTTGCATGTTATGGGTAACGATAATGACCGTATATTTCTTTTTTAATTCATCGATGAGGTCCTCAATTTTTGCTGTTGCAATCGGATCTAGGGCAGAGCAAGGTTCATCCATGAGGATTACTTCTGGTTCTATTGCAAGTGCGCGGGCGATACAGAGTCGTTGTTGTTGACCTCCCGATAAACTCATTGCTGATTCATCTAATCGATCGCTGACTTCATCCCAGAGTGCTGCTGCTTTCAAGCTATTTTCGACAAGTTCGTCTAACTTCTTCGTATCGTGTATCCCATGAATTTTCAAACCGTATGCGATGTTTTCGTACACGGATTTTGGGAAGGGATTAGGTTTTTGAAACACCATCCCTATCTTACTGCGGAGTGCAACAGGGTCAATACTTTCATCAAGAATATTAATGTCTTTCCAGAAAATTTTTCCTTCTGTTCTGCAACCTTCTATTTCTTCGTTCATCCGATTTAATGCTCGAAGAAGGGTACTTTTCCCGCATCCACTTGGACCGATGAACGCGGTTACTTTCTTTTCCAATACGTCCATAGACACATCGATAATGGCGTGTTTTTCTGAATAGTACACATTTAATCCTCGCATCGAAATGGTTCCTTTACCTGCATTTTGACCGTGATTATTTGTGCTTTCTTCGTTTTCTGAAAAAATATCTGGATTTTTTGTATCTTTCACATTAGAGTCAGTATTGTGCTTTTTTTTGTTTGATATCATTTACCAATCCCTCCGTGATTGAGATCGCTGCCTTATAATCATGGCCACAATATTCATTGAGAGAAGGATCACTAGTAACACAATGATGGTACTTGCAGCGAGATCATGGAATTGAAGTTTTGGATGTCTCGTCCAATAGAATATGGTAATCGGTAGAGCAAGGAACCCATCAAGAATACCACTTGGCGCTGTTTTGGCAAAAAGACTTCCGATAAATAGAATAGGAGCAGTTTCTCCAATCGCACGCGATAATGATAATATCACACCAGTTAGTGTACCAGGTACGGCGTAAGGGAGCACGTGATGGCGGACTGTTTGCCATTTTGTGGCACCAAGGCCTCTTGACGCCTCTCGGAAAGAATCGGGTACTGATTTTAAGGATTCTTCTGTGGCTACGACAATTACTGGAAGAATCATGATCGCAAGCGTTAGACTGCCAGCTAGAAGACTTGGACCAAAGCCAAACAACCGGGAAAACACTGCGAGCCCGACAAGACCAAACACGATAGAAGGTACGCCAGCAAGATTCTGAATGATTCGTCGGAGAAACCTGGTATATCTATTATCCTTTGCGAATTCGTTTAAATAAATCGCTGCTCCAACACCCATTGGAACTGCAAATAATAAAGTAAGGCCTACAAGGTAGATTGAGCCAAGAATCACCGGATAAATCCCAGCTTTTGATGGTATCGAACTAGGAAATGAAGTAAGAAATGTCCAATTAATTCCTGGAAGCCCTTGTTCTAACATAGATGCTATAAGTAAAACAAGAAAAACTATGGCAATCAAAAGACAGCTTGCAACACTAGTTATCCCAATTTTTCCTTTTAAATATCGACGTTGTAGACTGATTTTTTTGTTATGAGTTCGCCGTAACAGCAGATTCCAAAAAAGGTTCATTTGGGTATAAATTTTTTTTGTATATCGCGTAATCCAACTTTTTTTTCTTGCTGCTACACCGCCTCGTTTAATGCGGAGAACGACTCTCCCTGCAATTAAATTAATAATATATGTGATGACGAAGAGAACGAGTCCGACGGCAAACGCTGCGCTCACCGCAACACCTGGCGGTATATCACCAGTAGCTACTTGAGCTATGTAGGCAGTCATGGTTTGAACTTCTTCAAGTGGGTTGAACGTAAGTCTCGCGATGCTACCTGCAGCTAATACCACAACCATGGTTTCTCCTAATGCTCTTGCGAGCCCTAAGAGGATGGAAGCGATCATTCCACTTGATGCTGCGGGCATAACGACTTTTACTGATGTTTCCCATTTTGTTGCTCCCATGGCTAGACTTGCTTCTCGCAGATGTTTTGGGACTGCTTTCATCGAATCATCAGAAATACTGACAATAATCGGCAAAATCATGATTGCCATTACAATAATTGCACTACCTGCGTTAAAATAACTCGCACCAAAATACTGCTGTAGAATTGGGCTAATCACAAGAAGAGCAAAAAAACCATAGACAATAGACGGTATTCCTGCGAGAACCTCAATAACAGGTTTAGCTACTGATCGTACTTTTTTCCCAGCGAATTCTGAAAGATATAATGCTGCGCCTATACCTAGTGGTGCACCAATGAGAAGAGCACCTCCCGCGACAAGGAGGGTTCCTGAAAGAAGCGGCAAGAGTCCAAAATGTGGATTATTTCCGTTAGGTGCCCATTTACTGCCTGTGAAAAATTCAAGGATATTGACTGCGGGATTAAAAAAGAAACCAAAGGATCCTTCAACAAGTGTATAGATGATGGCTGCGCTTACCACAACTGCTATACTTGCGGTAAGGAACAGCAGCCAAACAATCACCTGTTCTGTAATTCCTTTTTTATGGAAGAATAAATGTTGTTTCCCTGAATTTTTTTTTCCCGTTCGTATCCTCATTAGTTGTATCACAATCCAGATTTTACAATTTTGCTAGTTGACTGGTAATCAGAGTCGGATCAACTAACGCAAGTCTTACATATCCTACTTCTGAGACAATTCCTTGGCCTTCATCACCTAAGACGTACTTAAGATATTGATTCATTGCATTTCCTTTCTCTGTTGATGTATCTGGGATTCCATTTGTGTAAATATGGAGTGGACGAGCCATTGGATAATTTGCAACATTGTCTAAACTTGCTTCAACATATGTTGTAGTCTTAGCGACTTTTACAACTTTGACCTGACCAGGATTTTCCATGATATAGGCAAAACCAAAATAACCGATTGCATACTGATTATCTTTTATTGCATTTAATATCACATTATCATCTGCACTTGGATGATAGACGCCGTCACCTAGATCGAGTCTAGTCTGTATTCGTTGAGTGTCTTTTCCCCAGTCAGGTATGATACTTTCAAAGAAATAATCATATGTCCCACTTGCTTCATCAGGGGCATAGATTTCAATTTTTTCATGAGGTGCTGTTAGTAAGCCAGGGACCTCATCCCAGTAGACCGCGGGTGAGTCATCAGTAAATATCTTTGATAATTGTGTATAATTCAATTGAGTTGCCCAATTATTGTTATTATGGACAACCACAGCAAGAACATCATAAGCAACTACCCATTTGACAGGTAAAATTCCTTTTACCGGTGCGTTTGCAGTCCCATCAGAATTAACGTCCTGCGGGTTTCCTCCGACTTTTTCATAATCAGATGCTTTCAACACTCTGCTTGCATCTCCTAGGTCCGCTTCACCGAGAAGTAATGCATTTAATCCATGGCTTGAGCCACCGCCGGATACTGATATGTCTGCTTTGTCAAATACTTCGGCCCAGGCAACTGCAAGGGGAAGAACTGTACTGGAACCGGTTTGAATGAGATTTGGTATTTCTTCGTTTGATTGCTGGGTACAGCCGCTGAAAATCGTTGCGAATATTACAACTGTCGCGATAATTCCTAGTGCGAACTTGCTTCTTATGTTATTCTTTTTTTGTTGAACTATTTTTATCACCATGGACCGGCAAATGAAATAGAAATATATACTTTATCTACATAATCTATAGAGATAAATATAGTGATATTTTGTCAATATAGTCCTATAGAAAATTTTAAAAAGCAATTCTTTTTCTAGATATCTTGTGAACATCTATGGAGATACGACGAGTACAACTCACTGGAGGATCATCCTATATCATAACTTTACCAAAAGAATGGATTAATTCTTTTCATATTAAAAAAAATGACCCCCTGGGGATACATATTCAATCTGATGGCACGTTATTACTTACCCCAAAAATAACTCAAGAGCAACTTCAGAAAGTTAAAGAATTCGACGTTAGTCGTATATCTAAACCAACCTATCTTCTCCAACAACTTATAGGAGCGTATATAGCTGGATTTACTTCTATAAAAATCACCTCTCCTACGCGACTACCGATTGCTGTTCAAAACGTCATACGATCTTTTACCCAACTTGCGATAGGTCCTGAAGTCATCGAAGAAACAGAAAAATCGGTCGTCTTAAAGGATCTTCTCAACCCAACGGAGATGCCATTCGATCAAACCATCAAACGAATGTACGTCATAGTCAAACGAATGCACGAAGATGTGATGCGTGCATTGCAGGAAAAAGATCAGATGTTAGCTATTGATGTTATTTCACGGGATAATGATGTCGACCGACTGCACTGGTTCGTCGCTCGTCAATACAATATTCTCTTGCAAAATGCTAGTCTTGCAAATAAAATGAACATCACCATAGAAACAGCATCAACTTGTTTTCTCATTAGTAGAATTATCGAACGTATAGGAGACCATATTGTCAGAATAGCGGAAAACATCCCTAATCTTATTAACCATAACCTTGATAAAAAAAGTATTTCAAGAATTATCACTGCTGGAAATCTCTCTTTAGATATCTTTAATAAAAGCATTAGTTCATTCTTTAAGAAGGACATTCATGCCTCCAATGAAAATATCGAATCAGTAATCACCTTGGAATCAGTGTGCGAAGAAATCAATACCCATGCACTGCAACAAAAAGGAATCATTGCATTATCGGTTGGATATGTCGTGGAAAGCATTCGAAGAACCGGTGAATACTCTGAAGATATCTCAGAGACCGTGATCAATTATCTGGTCGGTGCGGAACAAAGTTAATCTATCCTTTTTTTCTCAGTATAATATCTGTTAATGTAACAACCATCAAGAGGATTATATTTCACCATTTTCTCCTGTTTTCCTTTTTCAACATCGATAACGGTCACGATGATCGTATTGTTTTTGAAATCGATGATGTTGAATGTATTCCCAAAATGGGCACGAGTCCGGTTACAGGAAAACGTTCCTGCATTGACGAGTAATGTATTATGAATTTTTACTGCGTAGGGAACATGACGGTGACCCATCAAAACCAATGGAACATTATTACGGAGGATGATATCTAATGTTTCTCCAGCATCCTCAATGATATTATGCTCTCTACCTGAGTTCGGGATGGGGACCAGGTGATGATGAAATCCAATAATCGTCAGATCCTTTTTTTTCTCAATGCCTCGTGTAATCAATCGATGTCTATTTCGCCCGAGACGCCCATCTGCCTTATCCGGCTCACTGGTGGCAAGACCAATCATTGTAAGATTCCCGTCATAGCGAATAAAATCTGTGTTTCCAAAAAACTCTGGAAATAACTTATACCCCAGGTTTTTCTCATCATGATTCCCGGGAACTATAGCTTTTTTTCCCTTAATCATAGCAAGTCTTTCTGAAGCAAATTCATATTCACGAAGTAATCCATCGGTCGTCAGGTCCCCTGAGATAAAGATTAGATCTGCCTCAAATCCATTTAACAACTTCACTGCTTTTTCAAATGTTGTATTATTAAAATCACTTCCGTAATTTGCATGTATATCTGAGATATGTGCGATTCTCATGTTCTGCTCCTATAAATGAATAGGTATTATAATCTTTTATAGATTCTTACCATTTCGAATGATGTTGTGGAAATGTTCTTTGCATCTTCATATGATTCTCGCATTGACTTTCGAGTGGTGCGTATAAAAACAACATTGTCAGCGAATTAATCGCTACCATCACCAGAGTATGACCCATGTTTCCCTTGAGTAGATAGCTCCAGACTAGCACCCTGGCTGTATATGGAGCGACACCAAGAAGGATTATTCTCGCGGTATAACTTTCTGCTGCTATAGGATTAAGGAAATCTACGAAAATGACGCTCATGAACAACCAGGCAAAAAAAACCATGGCGAATGGTTTCACCAACCAGTGTATCACCCGAGTCAAAGCGACAGGTTTTGATGTTTTTCCGGCCTCAATAACTTTTTTAACATCAATTTGAACCATGATGGGATGAATCATAAAGAATAAACAAATCGCAATTGGAAGGGAAATCTGATACAGCTGCCGGATGTTGAGGAATTCAGCTATATCTGAGTTTAATCGTTCGAATAGGATGCCAACAATTATACAAAGAACAACCCCGAAGTGAGATACTTCTCAAAGAATAATAACCTTTTTTCTTTTTCAATCATATTTTTTTACATCATTAGAATGATTATTTCTCAATCCATGGATTTTCTCTTTATTATTATTTCCCATATCGTCCATAGAAAAACCAGTTTTAATTTTACTAATAATTGAACTTTGTAGAATGTAGCATTATCCAAAAGTATCAACCATTCCTTTTCATCAGGTTTTAAGATATATAGGAAAAAAAGGATTGAAAAGAAGCGAAATTCAGCGTGCAATCATCGATCGTAGCCAATCAGAAACGTTCTCCGCATGATCCGCGATATCATCAACCCAGTCTGCTATCTTTAGCAGATGATAGACATCCATCGGGTCAAGTTTCTTTTCTAAATGATAAATCCCTTTGGTCATATCATATTTCTTCTGATCTGCCTTCCATTCAAGATCATGAACTTTATGGATGAACTGTTTTGTTTGCTCTCGTTCACGTTGGACAAAACTCGTCTCGACTAGATCTCTGATACTTTCCACAGCATCTTCCATCGCTGCGACGGTGTTTGAAACTAATTGGGCATGCTCAATAAAAATATTTTGTAACTCTTTTGGAATCTTTGTATGTCGCATATCGAGCATCTGCATTAGATTTTCAGCATGATCTAAAATAGCGTCCTGCTCACGCAACGCCCAGAGGAATTTTCCTTTATCGACTGGCATGAATAACGAATTTGGGAGATGGTTACGAAGATTACCTTTAATGATATCTGCTTCATGTTCAAGAGCGGAAATTTTTTCGGTTAACTCTGGAAAACCCTTGTAATCGCCCTTGTAATAACGAATCAGACCTTCTCCCAATAAGTTGATGCATTCTCGTACTTTTCCCATATGCTCGAGTAGTTGGTCGAATGGGGATTTTCTTCGATACATCTCTGAAACCGGTGCTCTGAAATGTATTTTCTCATTTTTCATCTTCCTTTTCTCCTTTTTTACACTATCTAAAACAATGCATTTAGACCTATAAAAATTATTGCCGAAGTAAACGCGGCAACAGGCAGGGTCAACAACCAAGATATTACGATCTTTTTAATCACCTTTAAATCAATCGCTTCAAGACCTCGGGCAAGTCCAACACCAATAATAGCACCTACTGCTGTATGAGACGTAGAAATCGGCAGTCCAAGTTTTGATGCTATTAGGACTGTTGTTGCCCCACCAAAATCTACAGCAAAACCTCGTGTATTCGTGAGTTTTGTAATGCGGTTCCCCATAGTTTTCATAACTTTATAACCCCAGGTCAGACATCCTATTGCCATTCCAAAACCACCGAGAACCAGGAGATAGATGGGTATCTCTGCAACGGAACCCATGCTTCCAGTGCTTACTAATGGAATTATTGCTGCAATCGGACCAATTGCATTTGCTACATCGTTTGCTCCAATGGAAAAAGCTACATAACAGGAGGTAATAATTTGTAGTCTACGGAAAATTTCCTCAACCATCGTATAGTCATCAACTGATTTTGCTTCTATATTACGCAAAAGAAACATAGACACGAAAATAATTACCACCGATACAACAATCGCAGTAATAATTGTCTGATGGACTTCTGCGACGCCGAGTCTATACCCTAACTGTGTATTCATTAGCAGTGCTATAGACATCACAAAAGCGGTCACACCAATGATTAATGGACCAACAAACCGTGTAGCTCGGACCGGATTCTTTTGTGCAAAAATCAATTTCACGATAACACGAAAAACAATATACGCAAGAAGACAACCACCGACCGGCGACAGCACCCAACTTGCTGCAACCGAGCCAACACACACCCAGTTCACAGATGATAGACCACCAGCAACGATACCAAAACCAACCAGCGCACCAATAATTGAATGCGTGGTAGAAATCGGCATCTCTTTCCAAGTAGCCAGCGTTGACCAGAATGCAGCAGCAAGTAAAGAAGAAACAAAACCTAATAATAAAACATAAGGATCACTGATTACTGAGCTATTGATAATTTTACCCTTAATTGTCTCAGCAACATGAGGTCCAACAAAAACAGCGCCAAAAAAGATTAAAACACCGGCAATTAGAGCTGCTTGCTTGTACGTAATAGCACGAGCCCCTACTGCGGTCGCCATTGCATTTGAGACATCATTTGCTCCAATGCTCCATGCCATGTAAAATGCAAGAGATCCCACTCCACCTAGAATCGCTACTAGTATGTAATCCACAAGGTGCCTCTTTACTACCGTATACACTAAAAATTCATAAGTATTACGAAATAAATTACAGTCTAGAATCTTTTTTTTTTAAAAAATTGCGCTACACCTCAACGTTTGAAAAACTCAAAAATCTTATGGATTCATTTCTCTTTATATCCTAAGGATAACATGTCTTTAATGAGTCTCCTCAGGTCTATATGGATAAAATTCTGGTGACATTTGGGTAAAAGAATAAAAAGAATGCAGGAATTTCTTTTATAGGAATATATCCGGAGGAATATGAACATATGAAAAAAACCATACTCATGTTAGGACTTTGTGCAGTTCTCATTTCGATGCCGACATTATTTGCGTCCCCAACCTTACAAAAACCATCGCTTCTTTTTCCCCCGATGGAAGACTATGATGGGACCTTTGTTGGAGGAATAGGACGTCTCTATAAACAAAACGGTGAATGGCAGTTTGATTACGCTGCCTATATGGCCGGTGTCTACAAGCTTGGAGCTTATAAGAAACTCTATGGGTATATTTATAATTTAGAGGAAGTGCAAATTGGGAGTATTGGTGCATATTTCGGGCATAAAATAATTATTGGGTATATCGAGAATATGCAGGGGCAACGAGCACCAATCATCGGGTTTTTACTCTGGAATGATACGAATTTCGCTGGTCGTATCATGAGCATGTTTGGTCCTGCACCCCATATCATCGGTGAATATACACCGAATGGTGCCTAGATTTTTCCCTTTTTTTTCTTTTTTTCAATTAATCAAAAAAGTATATAAATAAACATCCTGATATAAAAATAGGTTGCCTATCATGCGTGCGGCGAAGCGACTCCTGTGGTGGATACTAGTTGGTTCCGCAGGGGGCTTCAATAGAGCACGCATTCTCCAGGAACTGACGAGCACACCCCGAAACGCTAATGAACTGGCCACTCTTCTGAAACTCGATTATAAGACAACCCGTCATCATCTCGAGGTCTTAGAAAAGAATCGTCTGATCACCACTATGGGTAATAAATATGGAACTCTGTATTTTCCCTCGGAGCTCCTTGAGGAAAACATGCATTTCTTTAAAGAAATCTGGGGTAAAATTGGTAAAAATGAGATAAACAAGAAGCATGAAAATGGTGAGATGAAATGAATGATATCCCGTATACGAAAAAAATAAATCCAAGAACCAAGGCCTTTGTGACAATCATCGGATTGATTTTCATAGGAATTATCATCGGATATCTGATTTCGCTATTTAGCCTTCAAATCATCCGTGCGGAAATCGATGAACTCCCGATACAGATTGATCCGTCACGTGTCACAAGGTCTATCAACTATTACACGGGTGCTCTGATCTTTTTAAGTATTCAGATACTCCTTCTTATCGGTTTGCTTTACGTCTATTATGACTCTTATCGTAAAACGAAATCGCGTTTCCTTATCGGTTTGAATATGTTTATCATCGTTCTTTTCATCCGTTCGATTCTCTCGGTTGTGTCCTTGCATACCATAGCAACTGAATATATTCGTGTCATCCCGTATGTGAGTCGGACGTTTCTCACCCCCGGGTTTAGCGTGTTGAATTATATTTTATACCTCTTTGAAATCCTCGCACTCAGCATCCTCCTTTACCTAAGCATGGAATGACGACCATTGGTCATTCGTTTATCATATAAAAAATATCTGAAATTCTGGTAAAATTCTGGTATAACCTTAAATATTCATGCCTCATTTCTTTCTTTAGAGATTGATTAAAAGGAGGATATATATGAAAAAAATCGCAATCATATGTGTATGCCTGATGTTTTTAGGCGTATCAATGGCAGCTGCAGCACCTGAAATGAGACAACAGCAAACAACAACATTAGATCCAACAGGTACCTTTTGTGCAAATATTACGTACCAACGACCAGGACCAAACGCTACTATAATTGGAACAATAACAGGGGACTATACACTACGAAACCGTGGTGGTCAGTTCAACGGTGAATGGAACACAGTCAACAACACAGGAACTTTTAGAGGCAGATTTGGAAGACATCTGTTTGTCGCTAGAATCAGTATGATGGTAAACGGTACTGAAAGATCACTACCCGTAATAGGGTTCATCGGAGCGAGAGATGGTGTGCTCATTGGACGAGGAATGTCACTCATTGGTCCTGCACTCTATTTTAAGGGGACTTATATCTAAAACAACCCTTTTTTCTTTTTTTCTTACTATTCATTTCTTTTTGGTATAGTAAATATACAGTTTCTTTATTCGATTTATAAACGTAATGGTGCCCGTATGGGAGTGGGAGCATAGGAGAAATATGGTTTGACATAGCTATCCTTGTACTCTTTGCTGTATTGACACTCTCAGCGAGCGTTCTATTATTGAAACGGAAAAAAATAAATCGTATTTTTTGTATACGAATATATAATATATCGGAACCGAACCGTTCGTTTCCGAAACATTTATTAAATGGTCTTTATTTACCCGCCTCATGTCCAATATCCTGAATTTTGAAACTCACA
>JBFYMQ010000051.1:0-25456 GCA_041304825.1 Thermoplasmatales archaeon | reverse complement strand
TTATATCTTAAAAATAATTTTATGAAACAGAAAAAAGAGTGAGAGTTTTAAACATTATCAATTGTGTACGTCCCTAGCAGGGAATTTGTAGGTACATGTGTAAAAATAACTGTCACCTTCCCTCTTAACGGTTGATCTATCATTAAATCTATTACGTTTCCTGCGCTGATAAGTCCAGATTTCAAAATATATGCATGACCAGTTGCGTTAGTGACAGTTATATTAATGTCAATCCACTTTATATCCACATCTGCTGAGGCTACCTGAATTAATTTTTCAGAAATATCTGGTGTAAATGAAATAACAGGTGTTTCTGTTTTTGATTCACCAATCATGCCTGTAAAATAGGCGTATGCAACAGCAGCCATTGCAATTGTTATTGCAACCATAATGATGACTCCGATGACTGCAGAAACTGCTTTTTTATCTAAAATTTTTCGATGCGTTTTCATATGGTCCTCATCCCCAATTTCATTACTTTAATCATTTTGCTAGTTATCCTTAAAGATTAAATCGAAAGATGAAAAAATAAAAAAATAAAAGAAAGAAGATTTTAGTTGATTATACGTTGATTGTCCACGAGCCAAGTAATGAATTTGTTGGGCTGTATGCTAGAGTTACTTTAACGTTACCAACTGTCCCATTTAATAATAAATAATCACCAGCATTCACCAACTGAACTCCCGTAAATGGTTGTGTAGTAGCTTGATTATATCCAATAGAAACTCCGGAACTAGTATAAATACACCAGCCTGTTGGAGCAACATCCATCGTAACTTTTATCATTCCACTGACATAGACATACACTGTTGCGGCAATTGCGACTGTTATGGCAACCATTAAAATGACACCAATAACAGCGGATACTGCGCGTTCATCTGCTTCTATAAATTTTCTATTTGCTTTCATTTTACCCATTCTCTCCTAGCTTTTTTCAAAGCTGTTTTTATTGGACAATGCATATGATACTTGGTATAAAAACTTTTTGAAATACAGATGAATCATCAAGCGTCTCCTTATCCTCCATCTGTTGTATTTCAATCGGTTTTTATTTTTATTTCTCTCCGCGCCAAGTATGCTCATGCATACCAATTCTACCGTGCTATTTTTACTTTTGTTCTATTTAAATTCTTGCTGGAAAAATACTCAAACCGTGAAATAACAAAACGAAAAAACAACATTTTTTCTGACAATAAAACAAATCTTTTTATAAAAATGAAAGACATTTCTCCCTTATTATTATTCATCATAATTATTTTTCTAATAATGAAAACTAAATTATTAAAATTGAGATATTTGTATTGTATATAAAAACGAAACGTTTATTAGAAAATAATTCCTTACGTATTTGTCATATAATCGGGATGCGACATAGAAACAGTACTTTAGAGCATCGTCTCTACAGGATGGGATGGAAACCATATGCCTCAAAAAGAAAAAAAAATCAAGGGACGAAAAACTCAATCCCTGATAATTTTACCAATCACCGCGACTCTTTTAGAAAAAAAGACAGTACCAACAAGACCTGATCAGAATACTCTTGACTTTCACCTAGATATGATTAAAAAAATCGACAAGCTCCTTACAAGCCACCAACAAGAAGCGCCCCCTGCTGAATCGTTTCACTCACCACCGGTCAATCCACCTTCGCCGCCAACACCCATCGAACCACGACCACCATTGAACAAAGCATTCCTGTCGCAGGAGACCTCCTGGGGACCCGTTTCAGAATCACCAAGGGTTATAACGCCAGTCATCCCTGAAGAATTCAAAACCGAGATTTCCTTTAACCCTGAGTTTCGTTTCATCTCCGGTCGCGAGTTTGTTGAGACGATTGCACAGTCACAACTCTCACCGGATGATCGCATCGAAATCATCGATTTTAATACCCTTATACGGGATGATTCTGGATATCATAAGACCCCAGATATCACTCCTATGAAGAACGACCGAGACACCTCTGCGTTTAAACACATCCTTTTAGATGAAGACCACCATCATAGCAAAATAGAGATTATTGACACACGAACATTAAAACAAAAGACCTATGAACATGTCTTGAGCGCCTCAGAAGAACAAACCGAACAAATCGACAAGAAAGCACAACTTTACTTTCTAAACAGTAAGGATCAAGCAACGAAAAAACAACAAAAATTGAATGTCGAACAACCCACCATCCCCGATGATCTGGAGGAACAATCCAAAGAACTGAAAAAGAAGTTAGCTGAAGAAGAAAAAAAACTCAAAGAACTTGAACGCGAGTACGAAAGACTCGAAAAAATGGAAAAGAAAAAAACAGCAGTCCCTGAAAAAAAACAAATTCTACGTGAAAAAGAAAAGAAAAAAGAACTACAGGCACCACGATCGAAGCGAGCTATAAAAAAGCAACAAAAAGAACAAAAACGACTCAAACGACTTGAGATTCGACAAGCACGCATTGAAGAAAGACAACGGAAAAAACTAGAAAAACAAGCGTTGAAACTCAAACAGAAACAACAACATCTGAAAATGAAAGGTAACAAACAACAAAAAACAGGAAAAACGAATACTCTTAAAGGAGAAAACACTCCAATTCTTCTCATCGATGAAGAACTACTAAAAGTCCTTCATATGACCGATAACTTGCTGGGGGAACTCCCTGATGATATTTTAACTGATTTCATTGAATCGAAGGATTATAAATTATATGAAAAAGTCATGAATAAATATAAAATTAAGTGATCCCCATGGGCTTATTAGAAAAAGCAAAACAAAAAAAAGGACGAATTGCAGAGGAAGAAGAACGTCCTATTCCCAAAGCAAGGAAACGACAACCACCTGCTCAACAACCAAAAACAACGAAGAAAATAAAAGATAATAATTCACCGATAGAAGAGTACCATATCCACACATCAGAAAAAACCATTGAACAACAAATAGTACAACAGAGACAGATATCATTATCCTCACCGCAGACACAAGAGCAACCTTCTGAATCCGAACCGACAGACATGGCAACAGAACTAGCATTTGAAACACAGCAAAGCGATGGAACATCAACAGAGGTTCTGCTTGAAGCACCGGAACGAGACATTGAAGTTATCGAGGAGCAAACAGGGTTCGGCTGGAAAGAACAAGGCTCAAAACGCATCGTCTATGACCATGTCACTCATGATTACATCTACGAAGTCATCGAACCACAGCTTAACGAAGAAGAAAAACAAACAAAAAATGAAATCGCTCACCTCTTCAAAATGCTAGCAGACATCGACACCTTCGATATGACCTACGAAGAAAAAACAAAATTTTTAGAAGAAACCATCGAGCGGGTCATCAACGACAACCATATCTACATCGAAGAAGGCTCAAAAGACATTATCTATTATCATATCTTCCGAGATTTTCTGGGATACGGACGAATAGATATTCCGATGCACGATGATGGCATCGAAGATATCTCCTCCGATGGACCAAACACCCCTATCTTCATCCATCACCGGAAATTTGAGGCGATCGAAACAAATATTTACTATGAGTCAGAACCGGAGCTCAACTCATTTCTGGTTCGACTCTGTCAAGTCTCAGGAAAACAAATATCGATATTCTCACCGATCGTTGATGGAAAACTCCCTGATGGGTCTCGTCTGCAGGCAACCCTTGCCCGTACCGTGACGAAAGGTTCTACATTCACCATACGTAAATTCAAAGAAATCCCTCTCACCCCGATCGATTTAATCGAATACAAATCCATGTCATCGGAAATGGCAGCGTATTTCTGGATGGCAATTGAGGATGGTGCATCCATTCTGTTCTGCGGAGGAACTGCGAGTGGAAAGACCACCGCACTCAACGCCCTGATGCTGTTCATCCCTGCTTCCCATAAGATCATCTCCATAGAAGATACCAGAGAAGTTAATATCCCGCATAAGAACTGGATTGCCGGGACCACGAGAAAAGGATTTGCAGCTAGTGATGAGAATAAAACCGGTAAAGACATCGACATGTTCGACCTCATCAGAGCAGCATTACGTCAACGACCTCGTGTCATCATCGTCGGTGAGGTCCGAGGAAAAGAAGCATACAGCCTTTTCCAGGCGATGGCGACAGGACATACCGCATATGCGACAGTTCACGCAAGCACGATTCATACTTTGATTCAACGATTGGAAAACCCACCGATTGAACTTCCACGGGCTCTGCTCACTTCCCTTGATGTCATCGTCTTTCAAAACGCGGTAGAGATTGGAGGAAAAATGGTCAGACGGATGACTAGTGTTACTGAAATCATCAAACTTGATTCAGATACAAATCAGCTTATCTTCATGGCGCCATACACATGGCTCTCAAAAACAGATGACCGCTTCGAAGCTACCGGGTCAAGTAAAATCTTTAATCGAATCAAACAACAAAACGACTGGTCTGACGAACAATTACAGCATGAACTGAACAACAGAATCCTTGTCCTTGAATGGATGCGGAAGAAAAAAATAAAATCATACAAAAAATTCGGTGCCGTCATCGCTGAATATAAAAAGTTTCCTGAGCGAATCCTTACACGGTTTTGTCGGCAACTCTTTTCAAATATCTTTGATAGATTCAACGTTAGTGAGACAAATAAGAACAACATGCTTGAAAAAGCAGACATCAGCATGGTGTACCAAGAATACTACTCCATGGTTCTGATGAATATCATTGTTGGGTTTATCGCTTCTTTTACATCCACATTATTCCTCTATCTACTCGTCCCCAACAATATCACCGCATTACTCATGCTTGTTGTCACCTCCATTGTTCCGTTTCTCATTGGAATGGTGTACCTTCAGTTACCAACCACAAAAGCAAAATCACGGGGAAAGAACATCGACCGTCATCTTCCTTATGTCGCAAATTTCATCAATACCATGTCTGTCGCTGGAATATCTCCCTCTGAGATCTTCGGGACTCTTTCTGGAATCGAACTGTATGGTGAGGTACAAAAGGAAGCAAAGAAAATAACCACAGAAATCGAACTTATGGGACTAGATGCGATCACTGCGCTGAATAACGCAATTAAGATATCCCCTTCAAGAAAATTCAAAGATTTCCTGCAAGGCATCGTTGCAGTCCTCCAGTCCGGAAGCGATCTTGCCCCCTATTTCGACCGTTGTGTCGAACGGTACATGTATGATGATTTATCCGATAGAAAAAAGAACCTCGATTCACTCGCCATCATGGCGGAAAGCTTTGTCACCACCGTGATCGCTTTTCCCTTATTCCTTGTCATCATTTTATCGGTCATGGGACTCACCAGTGGTGGCATCTCCTTTGATTTCCTCTATATTATCTCTCTACTTATTCTTCCAATGGCATATTGCGGATTTTATGTTATGATGAAATCAGGGATGGGTGAGGAAGTATAAAGAAAATCAGATACGTGAAAGAATACAACATCAACAGAAGATACGGCAAAGACAAACTGATCGATATCCTTCTTGGAGTCTCTATCCTAGTTGCTGCGTTTTGCTTCGTCTTTGGTTTTTTCGCTCTTATAGGAAGCCCTATCATCAACCTCGATTTCATTCAACCGATTGATTATCTCGTCTTTGGCGTCTTGGGATGTATCGGACCTCTTGGTTTTTATAACGCGATGAGACAAAAACAAAAACGAGAAATCATGGACAAACTCCCTGATTTTCTTCGAGACATTGCTAACTCATCAGCTTCTGGGATGAACATTTATGATTCGATGCGTTCAGCATCCGAAGGTGACTATGGCCGGTTGACAAGTGAGTTGAAAATGATGGTGGCGCAGTTGTCATGGGGTATCTCCATTGATGAGGCATTAAACAATTTCGGGGAGCGAGTTAACAACAATGAGGTCAAACGACTCGCGATCACCATTAACAAAGCATTGGAAATCGGTGGGAACACCTCCTCGGTTTTTAACGCAGCCGCAAAAGAACTTGATCAGATCAGACGAGTCGAACAACAGCGACGCACTGAGATGTCCATGTACAGTATCGTCATCTTCATCAGCTTTTTTGTGTTCCTCGCTGTGATTCTTGTCATTAATGGGACCATCTTCCAAGCCATCTATGACCTCCAGGGGAAAATGGCGGGTAAATCCATCGGGAACATCAGAATAGCAAATATCGACCCGATGGAGGTAAAAACCATGTTTTTTACGTTTGTCTTTGTCCAAAGTCTTGGTGGCGGGCTGCTTGGGGGTTTCATGATGGAAGGGCGTATCTCAGCGGGAATACGTCAAGCATTTGTCTTGGTCCTGATTTCGTTTATCACCTTTAAAGTCCTCTTCTAAATTGTCAAACGAGCCATAATGGCGCGATACCATTAAATACGCAAAGCTAACAGAGATGTACTTGTGGTTTGGAGAGATGAAGAACAAGGCGTTCTCTAATGATTCCTATGCAGCATCAGAAGTCATTGGTGCGATTATGCTAGTTTTAATAGCGATCGCAGCCTTTGGTGTTATTTATTATAATTTCTTCCCAGTTCCGCTCCCCTCACCAGATCCTCATATTACTCTTGCAGGGTATGTCACTGATGATGGCAGAGTGGTCCTTCAGCATGTCGGCGGGGAGGAGCTTTCCACCTATACGATTCGAGTGGAGCAGTCAGATGGACCGCGTACCTATACTTTTGATAATGATCCTTGGGTGATGGGGCAATGTTACTATCTCCCCATCAATCAGGTTCTTTTCAATGAAGAAAAACAAGTGACAGTCAGTGTCTATACCATCCTTGCGGATTCGAGCACTAAAATGATTTTCGATGGTATCATTACCCCTCGGGATCATCCCCCGGGTCCTGAGACATCCCCTGGGCTAGATCCTATGTTGGTGACAACATTGCAAACCAGAACCATCGATGAAGATCTTATTTGTTATAACTATACCATTGAGCCGAACATGAATCCTGTGACGTTCATTTATCAGTGGATGGTTGCATCCACAGGTCCATATTCTTCTTTCACGCGGGTTTTATTCCCATTTGACACCCAGAATCCTTTCCAAGCTAAAGACTATTCGGGGAATAACTATAATGGAACCGTTAATGGATCCACTTGGACCAATCAAGGAAGACTTGGTGGTGCCTACCAGTTTAATGGCGATGATTTCATTTCGATTCCCTATTGTTTTGAAGATAATTACATAGACAACGTTACTGTCGAAGCATGGATTAAGACAAGTCAAGACTCAGGGACTATTCTTTCCTATAATCGGAATAAATACTGGGAGCTTGCCGTAACCGATGGAGTTGTGAAATGGAGTACCAATTCAAGCGATGGTGCGATCGATTTGACTGGATCGATTCCAGTCAACGATAACACCTGGCATCTCATCGCAGCTACCTATGCTGCTTCGTTAGGCGATTGCGCTATCTATGTTGATGGGAAGCTTGATACGTATCAGCATACCCATGCGGTAGGAAAACTGCTTGGATCTGGTGAAACCCCCGTTGGTGCTGTTGGGAAAGGAACTGGAGTTGCAGGACGACAAAACATTTTCTCAACTGGTTTCGAAGCCCAGGATGAAAAAAACCAATGGACCGAACACAATGCAACCACGGGACAACAAGAGAATTGGACGAATCTTCGCTATGATACGTTTGAAACCGGATGGGGGGCTTATGTTCCTGGTAGCAATGGTACTTCTGCTGATTGTTTTCGGTCTTCTCTCTATAAACACGAAGGAGCTGCTTCCGCATGTATCCGAGACAACAGTGGTACATACTCAGCGATTACCCTAAACCCGATTGATATCGACACACCCGCCTATAAATCCGTAAAGGTTGATTTTTGGTGGATGTGGCGAGGGAACGGCTGGGCAAGCGGGGAAGACTGGTGGTTACGATATTATAACGGTACTGCGTGGATGACTATTCGTGATACGAATTATCCTAGTGTTTATACAAAAGGGGTCTGGTACCATACTATCGTGTACATTAATGAAAGCAACTATCGGTTCCCGGCGAATATGCAGCTACGCTTCCAATGTGATGCGAGCTACGACGATGACCTTGTGTACCTTGATCAGATCTATATCAATGCTACAAGCTACGCACGAATAGAATGTGATTTTGGTTTACTGCCTTCGACAGCCTTAGCACCACACACTGGAGTATATTCTATCGGAGGGTCAGGTGATTTTGACCCGGAATATGCTGCGTTTAACAGAACAGGGATTGATGTCTCAGGATACACCAATGTAGAGATTTCCCTCTGGTATAGCTACAAGAACACTGATACGAGTGATTTCATAGGACTGTATTATCGTGATGGGAGTCAATGGAAACCTATTTTTGAGATAACAAATCCAGAGATGCCTGGTGGACAGAGACCCTGGACACAGGTCATTTTTTCACTACCTCCCTCAATAAATATCCTTCAATTACAGTTCAAATGGCGTACATCAGCGGCAAACGAATACATGGCGATCGACGACCTGGAGATCACTGGGGTCAGACTTGCTGGTGAAATGAATTTCACCGGTACCATTGATGAAGTCAAGATTTATCCTCGGGTACTGACGCCAGAACAACTCTATCAGAATTATCTCTGTACCAAAGATGGGAATACTGCGTGTAGCGTGATTGTCTCAGAAGAAATACACCTTGATGAATCCTGGAAATGTCTGGTGATTCCGAACGATGGGATGAACGATGATGTCTTCTCAGAATCCAACATATTATTTATCATAAGTTATGGTGGAGGCGGATAGGAAATGAACAAAAAAATTCCCACAGTAGGAATAGTTTTTCTGCAGGTGATTCTCGCTTTTATAGCGATTAGCCCAAACACAGTACAAGCTGGGTCATATGATGGGTATGATCTCGCGATGGCCTTGTTAGCAGACCCCTCAACATTGGTCAGCTCTCAGTACTGGGATAGAGATACTGCAGGACATCGACAATCCATAGTTCTTACCTCACGAGGAAACCTAATTCCGACTGATGGATCATCGTTTGCCATCTTTACCACTGGACGGGCTGATCTGGTATATGCAACTTCGAATGGGTTATGCCCAGGCAGTGAACGTGGAAACTGGTTCCAAGGCGGACAATATGGGACCCCGCGAGACGAGGCAAACCTCCAAATGCAGTTACAAGTCCCTGCCTACATGCATTATCTCTATTATGATACACAATTCTTCACGGTTGAATACCCTGATTATGTAGGAACGCAATATAATGACCAGCTGACCATCACCGTCAATTCACCGTCACAGGGTGTCTCCTCATACATCATCAACGTCAACGGAGGAGACTTTGTTCTTAACGCCCGTGATACAGCCCTCCTGGGAACCGGTTATAATTTATTTGCTCAAGACAATGCTCCCTCCGGGGTTGACTGGCTTCAATCAACACAAAATTCCAATGGAGCTGACGCGGGAGCGTCTGCTCTTATCGGTCGTGAACACCCCGTATCCCCTGGTGAAATTATCACCCTTACTATTGATTTAAAGGACGAAGGAGACAATCAATTTGATAGTATGGCATTCTTTGATAACCTACGGTTCTCTGGCTATGCAAGAACCCAGATAATGGCACGAAAAACAGTAACAGACGTCAATGGTAATCTTGTCGAATGTGAAGATATTCTTGATTATTCAATCACCATTAGTAACATCGGTACTGCGAATCAAAACAACAACCCTGGCTCTGAATTCGAAGACGTCATCCCAGCAAACACCCAATATGTTGCTGGGTCAGCGACCGCTGGATCAGGAACCATTTCCTATGACAGTGGAACGAAAAAAATACAATGGGATGGTAGCATTCCTGCCCAAAGTAGTGTCGCATTGAATTTCATGGTCACCATCAATGCTGGCGTGGTCAATAACACGTTGATCTCAAACCAGGGGACTGTTCATTGGGATGAGAACGAGGACGGCATCAATGATAAAAACGAAGTAACCGATGATCCAACAAAAGATGATAACATTGATCAAGATGGCGATGGATTGACCGGTGATGATGATCCAACAATCGTAAGCGTTTGGTCATTCGAGGCACCGACCATTCTAACAGAAGATTTCGCAGGTATAGAGGATATTGTCGGCGGAAAAGCACAGAACTCCTATCATGGACAAGTCTGGTTTGATACCACTGCGCAATCAGCTGAATCGAATTTCGAAGTCTCCCCTAGTTATCATTATTTGACGTCCAGATCATTTAAAACCAAACTCAGATCCGTCAGCGGTCCTCAGTACTGGAACTATAGTTTTGCGACGTTTAACAGACAAATAAACACATGGGATGTGTGGTTTGCTTGTGGTAATGGCAGCGAACCAGCAGACCTTTCCTTAAATTTCACAACAACAAATGGCAATGATATCACAAAAATAAAACTGGAATACGTCTTTGTCGCAAATGTCCCAATTTCCTGTAGTTACCAGGTGAAAATGAGCGTGAAGACATCTACGGGATGGGTTCAGTTGCACTCTGATTATCAAAATGGGTATCTTTACAATGGCTGGTATAAATTACGCATTGAAAACTATGGAGATTCAGCCATGAATTGTTCGCTTATGAGAAACGGAGTAGGAATTACGGAACTAATCACCTGCCAGGGTCTTGGTTCACCCTTCAGCAGTCTTGCACGTGTTGAATGGTGTTCGACACAAAACCCCGTAGTAAGCCCCATAGTTTTCTGGGATGAACACACCGTCAGCCTCGTTTAGATTTCATAAAAATGGTGGAAAAAATATGGTACGAGAATTCACTCGAAATATGTTTATTATGCTAGTTTCGGTCATGGTTGGTGTCGTCATCATCACCTTTTTCCTTGGTGATATCATAAACCAATCAAGAATTGATACGATAAACATCCAACATGTCACGGAAATAAGTGACATTAACAGCAGAAATGAGAATTTCACGAACTACTATCTGCAAGGGGCTGTAATAATGGATTCAGCACGTGAGGTACGAGAGGTCGCTAATTATTACTTTGACTTTGCGTTATATTGGTTTAACACGGCATTAGCAAATCAAAGTAAAAATCTCACTAAGCCGTGTATGGATAATTGTACTAATGCCATGGAAAAATACCTTACCGCCCATCAGAATTTCGGAAAATCACAACCATATTTCATCAACGCACGGAATTATACGAATAACTCTAGATACCTTGAAATCCTTGGATATTACATTAATTTTGCTGATGCAGGTCAAAATATCACGACGTTACGCTACAATGCAAGCTATTATCTGAAATGCGCAGCAGAAAACCTTTCTTTTGGTAATATGGAGATTGTGAATCTTCTTATTGAGAACTTCACGATGGTCGAAGAGATGTACCAAGCGGAAGTCCAGAAATATCAGGAATTTAGATATCAGATTGATGGATATATCTTCTTTAGCACCATCCGGGAGATCCCTGATATCCAATAAAAAAAACCTCCTTTCTTTTGGTTGCAGAGGGTCTTTTCTTTCTTTTTTACCTAAACCCGCTCTTCCAAAAAATTAAAGAAAGAGAAGTGATTACCCCCAGCTACACACATACGGAAATTTATGCCCCGGTAGTGTAGTGGCCTATCATGAAGCCCTGTCGAGGCTTCGACTTGGGTTCGAATCCCAGCCGGGGCGCTCTCCATTTTTTTTATTATCCGACCGTCAGAATAAGCATTTTTGGGATGATTGTGAATTCATCGATCTGTGTGTTTGTCTCATCATACGAGAGGGCTTTAATCTTATAGATACCAAATGGCACCTGCAGGTCGGCGGAGCAGCCATCAGAAAGGTTGGTATCCCAGAAGGTTAAGTTTCTTTTAAGGAACGCCTGGGTTGCGATAAATTTCACCGACACCGCGTCACTGCTGATACCGGGGAGAATGACGTAGAGCGTGTCGGATGATACAGCGATCGATAACCCAAGGGTGACGAGGAACTTCACCGGCCCTATCTTTGGATTGTTGAACCAATAAATGTAACCGGTATCATAGACCCCATAATCCGGGCACAGGACGGTTTTTCTTTCTTGGATACTGTTTCCTGCCTTGTCCCATACCTCGACAAAGATGTCATAGGTCTCACCAAGATCCGCGGTGAAATTCCAATCAAACCAGATGCGTGATTCCCCGTTGAACATCGTATCGTAAATAACCTCCTCGTTCAGTTTAATCTTCACTTGACTAATTCCAGAGCCAGAGGTATATTCCGTTGCTGTCCCATTGATAAGAACCCGGCCTTCGGTGATGAGAGCAGATGGTTTGAACAAGGTAATCATAGGTTCAGTTGTATCAATCTTGATTCCCTCAACACGATGATGCGGGAACTCCTCATTGATCGAATCATTGGACCAGTATTCGATATAGTTATTCGGTCGTTCCGATGAAATCATTGGTGGGGTATCTGGATTGTAGACCTCCACTCCAAATCCATTGATGTCATAATACGTGGTGATGTTCACCGGGTCGCTATCTACATCGGTGACCATAAACGTAACCATGACCGCTGTGATATACCAGCCGTTATCGCCATTTGCCTCTGCAGGGGTTAGTGTGATGTCTGTAAGAGGAGCATAGATGTCTTTTCCGACAAATGCGGAGATATTCCATTTGTCAAGAACTGGGCTCGTCTGTGCTGATGAACGCGTAAATGTTCCCCGTAGTCGGACTATTGAAGCATTCACTTCTGAGATATTCTGACCATACTGGACGTCTGCTTTCAGGACCATCGTTGCGTTCTGATCCATGATGTCAAACACGATCGAGCTTGCTGGTGGAAGGGTATCAACGAAGAAGAACTCTCGCCACTCACGGAACATGTCTGGTTGGATAGGCACCGACATCAATTGAGCCTCTGTAACAAGACCTGCTTCAGCCCCAATATTGCTTGAAACGTTAGCAGAACCAATCGTCTGGGTAGAACGGCAGACATACTGAAAAACATCAGCGTATTGACTCACGACATCTCGTTCGTCTTCCCAGGTAGCAAACACCCGTCCTGCCCCTACCGCAAGATCATTCCAATCAACGTTCTGTGAAGAACCATCTGAAAGTTCCTGTCGGTTTGTCATGACTGTCCCATTTGCAGCAATCAATCGCCCGTAGATGTCCTGGTTTCCCACGATTGTTCCATCATACGTAACAAAAAACATCGTGTCGAAGTAAGGCACTGAGATGCTCCGGATGAAACTTGTTCCTTGTTCGATGATGTAATTATTTTTCAGCACCGTACCTGTTTTGCTATAGATTTTCCCCCAGATGTTCCCGTTGTAACTCTCACGGCTTGTTGGATCTACACTCACGTCCCCATCGTTCCAGGTGACACAATACCGCTCTGACTCAGAATTATACGATACTGCCGGGAAGATATAATCCACCGTGCTGGTGCCTATCGCTATCGTGATACGAGAGCCGATACGGTTCCCATTTGAGTCGTACCGGTACGCATACAGGTTAAAAGGGCCAAGAGATGAGTCAACACCATCTTCAAATATAATAAAGAAATGCCCTTCATTATCCGAACATATCCAGGGGTCTCCCTGATAATTGGTCTCATATGCAATCGGAAAATCAGTCCCAACTGGATACCCAAGATGATTATACAATCGTCCTCGGATATCATAATCATCATATCCATTCCTTGCATCCGCCCAGATGACCAAGAATCGGTTACTTTGGCTATCATAGGCGACCTGAGGGTCGTTCTGACCATACGCAGCAACGCAGATAGAAAAACGCATCTGTACAGTACCATTTGCATCCAATAACGCTCCTTTGATGTCTGACTCGTACCGTTGCAGCGGTTGGTTCGCAGGGTTCTCCTCCCAGACGACAAAATATTTTCCCGCACCAAAAGCATTGCAGGGATTCTCAGCATGATACGAGGGATCTCCAGGGATTGACACGTCGATGTCGGTGTTGTTATCGGGGATGGGGTTTCCACCATCCTTGTCATAGGTTCTTCCATGAATCACACAAGGGACGGTCCGCTCATAATTCGGTAGAGGAAGATCAATGTCCTCCGGTCCAATTCGTTCCTCCCAAGTCACAAGAAATTTGTTAATGCCATAGATGACATCTGGGTCCCAGGCGCCCTCTGTTGCTGCCTTGAATGACACCATGGTGTCCGGGTGTGATCGATCCTGCCATGAAAAAATTGAAGGAAAACTACTTTGATCGTTCGCGGTTGGGTTCCCATAGAACATGTAAATGGTTGTTTGTCCTGGGGGCAGGGTGGGTATCTTTACAAGGATCTCACAGCTTATCCCATTCACGCGATTAAATTTGTAATACGGGAGCTGAACCCCGGTCATATCCGTAAAACGAAGATCATCGAAATCAAACTGCATGTCCGTGTCGTATTGAACATTAAGATTGACATCATACTCGGGTAAAGTTTCTTGTCCGTTGTTGAGCACAACGATTGGTCTCATTTGCGTAAAGGTGGGGTCTATCCACGCAGGATAGGTGTTTTCTATACTAACAGTCCCGTTGGTTGTATTTACGATAATGTTGTTAGAGAGCGTCTGATCAATTTTGCTACTATTCAAAAACTCGTCTTGCCAAACTTCGATAGACCCACTTTTTAAATCTCCTAAGGTCGGCGCAGAAGCATCATGGATGTCCTTTGTTTGCAGCATCCCTTGTCCTAGTGCGGCAAGTAGCAGAAGATGTATCGTCAGGATGCAGAGACCTATTTTGGTTTTTTTCGCCCCCATGTGTATTACCTAATCCCATGGTACGGAATACCATTGACCGTTCCAGAGTACTTCCAATGTCCAATCCCCAGGGATTGGTTCGTCGCCAAGAATCCAGATTCGCACAAGAGAACCATTCACTGAATACCATTGGATGGTTCGGGTGATCTCAATGAAATGTTCACCTAATAATCGGAATCCGTACTGGTAATTCCCCGTGTGTTGTGGATCGTATCCGACCTCAAGGCTGAACTGGTCTCCTAAGGGTTGTCCAAAGGTATACACCGTAAAATGTCCGGTATCGCCTAACTCCCAGGAAAGCTGCAGTCTGCGTGTCGCGTTTATGCAGACATTCCCATTGATTTTAAATGAATCACTTGCAGTATTTATGAAGTTGACAGCAACCGCTTTATTGAACTGTAGTTCAATGGAGCCTGATTCTCCGACATCGATATCTGCGCTGATGGTAAACATCTCCCCTGCAAGGTTCACCCCGATATCGACATCGGTGAGCCTCAGGAGTCTTCCAGACCATTCGAAATTCGAGATTTGCCCATTGAGATAATCCCATGACATGATATAATGATCATCGGTTTGGATGCCAAAACCAATGTGGAATAACTCTGTCCCATCATCAACAACGGAGATTGTGTTATGGAATAATTGTTCTCCTGCAGTGATAATACCAAGTTCGACATGGTTGTTGGTTTGTGTTGGCAGCTGCCAGTACAATTCAAGGTAATTATTTCTAAATTCAAGGGTATCGTCCAAGATCCATCCTTCATGGGCAATGGAGAAGGAAAGCGTTGGGCTTCCGCTACCAGCGTCCCGTGAAAGTATCACTTGTCCGGTTCGTTGTTGTCTATCAACGTCCCATGACAGTTGCAGATGACTGTTCCGAAGTTCAAGAGCCTTGGTAAATGTCCAGTTATGATATTGAATAATCGTTGAGATAGTCATGACACTCTCAGAGTCTCTGGTGACATTGAAAAACCCAGTATTATTGATGAGATCTATCTTCCATTTCATCTGCACAAAATTATTTTTTAATTCAAACGATTTAGTAACTGTCATGTCTTTATGCTGCAATGAGAGATTCAATGTTCTGACCTCATCAAGTCCTCGTATCAAAGTAATGTTGCCGGTTCCATCCAAAAGGTTCACACCAGTTTCAAATCTGAGCTTTCTTGGAAAATCCTCCAATTGGATAAATGGACGGTCGTTTCCAAAGAACGATAACGCAAGACGACTGACGTCCTGCGACATATCCAGCTCTGCAAAACTTGAAGCAGCAAGATCCCCAAGCGTCCCAAGGTTAAGACCCCATGTTGCATAAATCCTTGCCGGGAGATCTGTCACACTAAAGGTGACCAGGTTGCCGTTTTGTATTGAATCTATCGAATATGAGATGTTGTACGGCCGGTCGCTTTCGTAGAGGAATTCACGTGATCCAAGAATCGTTAAATCAAAGACCATATAGCTTGGTAAGGGATCAAGCATGATGCTTTGGATGATGTCATCGAGAATTCCGCCTTCAGCTCGTAGCGATATCTTTGTTTGGACGCCTGCGCTTCTCCCAAACTCATAGCTGATTTTTGCTTCACGTGGTATCGAGGTAATCGTTAGTTCAGTTGCTGGTGCAAACGAAATGGAATAAGTACGTTGGAAGATTTCATTCCCTGTGTCATCAACAGTAAGGTAACTTGTGAAAAATGTAAGCTTCGATCCGGTTTCAATGTTCTCTGGTTTTATGGACAAACGAAACACACGGGGATCGCTGATGTTGTCTCTGCCGATGTACACAGTTGTGTTGATGTGATTTGCGCCTCCTTGTCCCGATTGTGATTGATATCCTATCTTTGTCGCAAAATATGGATTATTATTCTCCGAGGGTTGATCTCCTTCAAGCATAACAAAGGGAAATCGTATTTCGACAGATACTTCGTATTCTTTTGATGTATCACAGGTCGTGATGATATTGCATTTTGTCTCGACGACTTTTTCGGTGTTGTTCATGATTTTTGTCCGGATAAATCGTAAATCGACGTTTGTATCGTCCTTGTTTTGCATAGAGATGCTAAACTGTTTTGATGCACCGGTGTTCAGCATTGAGGCAAAATCAGTCATCCCCAGCTGTAGCGGTGTTGTGGTCGTCTCGCCTCCATCATATCTGGTGTTGACCCAGACGCCAAAATCCTCTCGACCGATTTTGAGATACAGTACCTTAATTGAGTCAGATGAGAGTTCATAGTCAGTTTCGTTGTATGCAACTACTGTGATTGTGTACAATCCTGAAGTTAGACTCATATCCCCGCCCAATCCATCCAATGTTCGATAATCCCATCGGATCGTTTCCCATCCAGTTAAAATATGACGTGCGATAAATTTTACGTGATGGACATCGTTGTAGGTTGTGTCGAGGTTGATGCTACGACCGACGACGACTGCATACCCAAGTCCAAACATGCTAGCAAACGTCATTTTGATTGGCTGGAGTTTAAAGAGATAAAGATAGCCGGCTGCTGGGGTTATGATGGTGATTGATGGGTCATTGTTCATCGTTTTTTGGGTAGTCAATTGTTCAAGTGTTTCCAAATTATTATCGGAAGCTATTTGTTTTCCAGGGTTGTATCCAAATGCTCCTATTGATACTAAGGGCGAACAAACTAGACTTAAAATGATTAACAATACAATTTTTTTTCTCATCACGATTCACCTCTTCATGTTTTTAGGTTATCCCCTTTATTTAGATGTTTCTTATATTTATAACGATATCGGTTTATATATTGTACGATATTGTGATAAAGTCATATATAATCTTTCTGATAAAAATTGGAAAACCTCGGTGAATGGGAAACCGTTTAATATTATTTTTTTAGGATATTTTCTCACCTGCGAAGGTGCGTTATTATTTTATCTTGAGGAAAGATAAAAGTAATGAAAGATAAGCTTATATATAAGAAAGCCTATATATTTTAACAAGGTGAATAATATGAAGAGTAATATGAAAAAATTTTTAAAGGCTGGTCTAGTCATATGTATCGCAGCATTGTTTGTTGCAACATCTGCAGCTGCGATAGCAAACACACCAGAAAAAATATCATTAGCTTCTACGAAAAAGACAGCTACACTTTTTGGGCCGATGCGCGATGAAGTGGAGTTAAAATATTACATGGAAGAGGGTCTTTCCACTGTTATTGGTATCCAAGGTGGTACTGGTCCCTATATCTGGAAAACCGCGATAAAACTTACTCAAGACGAGATGGCAACCTATATGGATTGGACCATGACAAAGGTCAATGTGGCATTTTCAGCGGATAATGGTTGCCCAACAATTGGTGTTAGAATTTATATTTATGATAAAGGGACAGTTGCAACAAGACCTGGACCTATCATTGTAAATGATACAACGTATACATTAGATACCACGGGTGTTACAACGATTCCTCTAGTGACCCCTGTTGATCTCGCTGGTCATGAAGACATCTGGGTTGCAGTCGAATGGACACAATACGAGCCTGGCCCTGGTGTATATTACGCCTGGTTAGATACTCTTACTGGTCCTGCCATTGATGGCAAAGGAGACTGGTATTACTTAAACAATGCATGGGGTGAAATCCAAACCGGTGGACCAGATTATGATGGGAACTGGGGTATCGGTGCCATTGTCGAAGGCGCTGGTCTGGCGGAATTATCGATTGGAAATATAAAAGGACCAATGGGAATTAAAGCCGATGTGTCAAACATTGGAGCTAACGATGCAAACAATGTCCAATGGTCAATCGCTGTCACCGGTGGTATTCTGAAACGAGTAAATGCAACTGCCACAGGAACTGTAACCGCACTTGCCGCTGGAACATCAACTCCGATAAGTGTTGGAACATTTATTGGATTTTTTTTTTTTTTTTTTTTTTTTTTTTTGTGTTCTCTTAAAAATTTTTGTTTTATGAGTTATTTTTCTTTTGGTAACGAAGAAGTGTTTTTTGTAGGGGTATGGATCTTACGGATGATGGAGGCTTTACATGGATGGCAGACTCCCTGGGCGACTTCGCTCATTTGTATGAGTTGTTTTCCACATGCCCAACAGAAGAAGATGTCATCAGCTTTGAGGTCTTTAATAATCTGTTTGCATTGAAAGCAGATCCGCTGCGCTATCTCATCGACAGTCTCGAGTTGTTTGCCGCAGGACCAACAGAAAAATCGCTTGGTATCATCAATTTCATCCAAACTTTCTAGCTTCATAGGCATCCATTCCAAAATATTTCTTATATCCTTTGTTTCGAATCGTGTCTCGTATATAAACGGTTTTCTTCGTTTCTGGTTCTATTTCTTTCGAATCCCGTTTTCAGTAATATATCCGGTGACATACTTCTTTGGGGTGACGTCGAATGCGGGGTTCTTGACAGACACCCATTCTGGCATGATGGATTTTCCACAGATGTCCGTCAGCTCCTGTCGTCCTCGCTCTTCAATGATGATCTGTGAGCCATCTCGTAGGTTCAGATCAAAGGTACTTGCTGGAGCAGCGACATAAAATGGGATGTGGTTTTCCTTAGCGATTACCGCTTTTTCATAGGTTCCTATTTTGTTTGCAAAATCACCGTTTTTCGCAATCCTATCTGCCCCGACAATCACCAAGTCGATATCTTTTTTTCTCATGAAATATCCTGCTGCGTTGTCAGCGATCAACGCATGAGGGATTCCTTCATGATACAGCTCCCAGGCAGTCAATAAGCCTTGCAGTCGTGGTCGTGTCTCATCAACGTACACAAATATTTTTTTATTATTTTGATGGGCTTTTCGTAAGGGTGCTAATGCGGTTCCATGGTCTATGGTGGCTAATGCTCCAGCGTTACAATGGGTTAGAATATTCATTGAATTTTTGATGAGTTTCTCTCCATTCTCCCCGATTTTTTTACATCGTGCGATGATTGTTTCTGCGTAGGTTGCTGCTGCGTTATAGGCATCATGTTTTTTGTTGATTGCTTGTGTCATATAGTCAATTGCATAGAACAGGTCATTGGCGGTCGGTCGGGTGGCTCTGAGCAGGTCTGCGGATTTTTCAGGATTCTTTTGTCCTAAGGCCATGCCATAGGCTGCTGCAGCACCAATGGCAGGGGCGCCTCGGACCACCATGTCTTTGATAGCATAAGCGATGTCATCGACGGTTCTGGCGGTATAGATCTCTAATGAGTACGGCAGTTTTCTCTGGTCGATGAATTGAATAGTTTGTCCTTCCTGCCATAACGCTCGATAGTCTCTTCCATCGATTTTCATTGCTGTACCTCAAGAAATGTAAGGAGGGAATCATGGATTTGTTTTCCATTGATACCTACGAAGACGATTCCTTCGTTTTTTATTAATATTATTTTTCCCTTACGTAATGTCCGTAAGAGTTCCTTCGCACGCTCCAGGGTCCCTGGTTGTGTGTCGTTCTCTGTTGTTGGTATCTTGTTTTTGAATCTTTCATACAGTGCTGTGCTGTTAATCTGGAGGATTGCGTTGACATCATGACGTGCTTTTTGAATGATCCAATGAACCGGTGTCTCCAATGCCGGGTCGTTTAATCCGATCACCATCATGATGTTTTTCAGCGGGTCGTAGTCAACGATTTCAACGATGTCCTGTTGTGTTATTTTCTTTAGATCAGCGTTTTTTCCATTGATAAGAAGACGTTTTCCATAGTCGAGGCTAAGGATCCCTGTTTCTTTGTCTGTCAACCCAAATTCTTGCAGACTCTGACCAAGCGTTATCATATCGGATAGCAAGGGGCAGTTGCTTGTCTCCCTTGAGACAAAAAGTGTATGAAGGGCGGGAGCTGGTAGAATTCTTTCTGTCATGATAAGATGGTAACAAGGATTTGACTTTTTATGTTTTCCCTAGGAGTATGTTGTTACAGGTCCCGGATTCTACCGCAGTATCTGTGATGAAAAAACGTATATGTTCATTTGGTATCAAGGAGACATTTTAATACGTTTCTTCTTGAACATAGAAACGAGAGAGAAAAGGAGGTTAGTTGTCTCGTCTGTTCGTGCAGATGAAAAACAAGGATTTGTCAACGAGTTCTAACTCACCAAATCTGTGTGTACTTAGTTGTTTGTTTTTTTCAAATTTTTCAATTAGCATAAATCTGCCTCTCCCAAATCGCGACAATAGCCTTGGGTTATATAACGCTTTCTTTTTGTTTCTTCCTCCTGGATTAACTGGGGATGTAGGTACCTTACCGTAAATTTCTAATAGGAATTCAAGCTTCCACGTAGCAGCGGATGTTCTTCGTATGTTAAAAATAGATATGCATCTTCATTCCTGTTTTTCTAATGACGGTGTTGGGACTCCTCAGGATTTAATAAAATCACTGAAGAAACGGGGTCTTCAGGGTATGGCGCTTACAGACCATAACACCATTGAGGGATATCGTGCGGTACAAAAACTGGTACCGAACGATTTTCTTGTCATCCCTAGCGTCGAAATATCAACCGCGGATGGGCACCTGCTGGCTATCAATGTCACAGAAAGTATCCGCGCAGGCTGTTCTATCGAAGAAACAGTCGAGTGCGTCATTGATGCTGGCGGAGAACCAATCGTCCCTCACCTTTTTCGGCTTCTCTCCGGCATTAAAAAAGAGAAATTAAAGACGATACAGACTAAAATATCTGCGATTGAGGTTTTTAATGGATGTAGCGTTCCGAATTCGAACCTGAAAACAGCCAAAATAGCCCATGCGTTTCATCTGGGTGGTACGGGGGGGAGTGATTCTCATGACCCGGCCTATGCAGGATCTGCCTATACGATTATTGATTCGACAGATTTACGAATCGATACGGTTCTTTCTGAGATTCGGAAGAAAAAAACATGGGGTGAGGGGGTCACTATGCCGCTTGCATACAGACGGGACCGTATGGTCCTTTCTATTCGGCAGTACGTTCAACGGGGGTTCAAACGAATATAAGATAATTATTACTAAGAAATAGCGTACACCATCCATGTTTATATATATGGACGATGTATATCATGTATCGATAGGGGATATTATATGAAGAAATACAAAAATTCAATTCGATCTAATTGGAAGCAGTTTTTTGTCGCCTCGATAGCTTGTTTGATGCTCTGTTCAATCGTCGCTCAATCAAATCAAGTAATCGCAGACTCGGATGTCAAAAGAACGTATTCTTTTCCTAGTCCTTCTCTTGAAACCGTTGACATTGCAGGAACAGTCTATGACCGGGTTATTGTAGATGATTGTTATCCCGCGGGAAGCGCTGGAGAACCAAAGATCCCCTCCAAAGGAGTATTCCTTCTGTTACCCCCCGAATCCAAGGTTAGTGGAATTGAGATAACAACCGGGGAGAAAATCATTCTTGGTTCAGGGTTCAATCTAGAACCAACCAGTCAAGCAATTCCGATTTCACAGACAGAAAATATACCAATACCTGCTCCGAATGAGGCCATTTATAATTCAAATACAGCATATCCTGGGAAACTTTACACTGAGGTCGGTGTTCAGTGTTTTCGAGGATATCAGATTCTTGTGCTCCTCTTGCATCCTGTTCAATATAACCCAGTGACCGGAGAGTTGTTCTACTACACAAGCTTGGAAGTCTTAGTAAAAACCATCGATTCGGGTGTTCCCTCAGCATTCTACCGCGGATTAGATCAGGATAGAAATGAGGCTGCACAGAAAGTCGATAATCCTGAGATGATGTTCAGCTACAGTCAAAAATATCCTTCGGCACCAGCATCACTTGAAAACTACGGTCTTCTTATTATCACGACCGATGCATTAAAAAACGGCTTTGAACCATTAAAAGAAGCGCATGATGCTACGGGTCTTCCAACCGTGATAAAAACATTAACAGATTTAGGTGGTAGCGATCTGGAAAGTATCCGGGATTATATCCGCGACGCGTATATTGATTGGGGGGTGGAATATGTCCTCATCGGTGGGGATGACAATATTGTTGCTGACCCGATCCTGTTCGTGTCCGGGATGGATGAAAACGTCACTTATTATGAGGATACCATGCCTGCTGATCTCTATTACGCCTGTCTTGATGGACCCTACAACTATGATAATGATGGATACTGGGGTGAACCAAACGATGGAACCGATGGAGGAGATGTCGACCTGGTCGCAGAGGTTTATGTCGGAAGAGCATGTGTTGGCAACGCCGCTGAAGTAAATAATTTTGTGACAAAAACAGTCGCGTATATCAACAGAGATATCAATGATCCTTATCTCAAAAAAATGTGTTTAGCCGCCGAATACCTTGGGGACTACGGTATTGCAAGCTATGGTGGGACGTATATGAATCAACTTGTCAACGGTTCAAGTGATGATGGTTATACCACCGTTGGTATATCTTCAGATGATTATATGATTAATAAATTATATGATTCTCCGGGCTATGACTGGCCGGCGTCAGCGATTATTTCCGTTATTAACAACGGCGTTCATGCCATTAATCATCTTGGCCATGCCAATGAAGTCTATAATATGAAACTTGGGACCTATGATGTTGATGATCTGACGAACCCGTCGAATCGCACATGTTTTATCTATTCTCAAGGATGTATAGCTGGTGCATTTGATTATAGTGACTGCATCGCGGAGCATTTCACGATAAAAACAACGCATGCCGCATTCGCTGGTATCTGGAACGCCCGATATGGATTCTTCTGGTCCTATAGCACCGATGGAGATTCACAACGTCTGCATCGTCAGTTCTGGGACGCGGTGTTCGGTGAAATGATACCAGAGATTGGCCGTGCGAATCATGATTCAAAAGAAGATAACCTTCCTATCATCGGTCGATCATGCATCCGCTGGTGTTACTATCAGACAAACTTATTTGGTGACCCTGCCGTAAAAATGACGGAGATAATCAATAATCCCCCTGCCAAGCCTTCGTTACCATCTGGTCCGACATCGGGGAAGATAGGTGTTGACTATACGTTTAGCACAAGTACGACTGATCCTGATGCTGATACCCAATTGTTTTATCAATGGAACTGGGGAAACGAAGAAAGTGATTGGATGGGTCCCTATCAATCAGGACAATTGGTTCAAACGATTCATAAATGGTCAGCAGCCGGGGATTATCCGGTAAAGGTGAGAGCAAAAGATAACTATGGATCAGTGAGCGCATGGTCTGATTCGATAACGGTTCAGATTGCCGAAGGACCTCAGATTGAGATCGGGACAATTGCCGGTGGTTTGAAACTCACTGCTGAAATTAAGAATACGGGAGTTGTCGATGCTTCGCATATTAATTGGACGATTACTGTGCAAGGTCTGGTTCTCTTTGGTCAAGAAAAAAGCGGTACTCTCCTTGGTATTTCTCCCGGTGATAGTTCAGAGGTTTCAACAGGATTAATCTTAGGTCTTGGAACTGTCGATATTACTGTGACTGCTATGGATGCCCAAAAAACAGCGACCGCGTTCCTCTTAGGTCCTTTCCTAATAAACATCAAGTAATCATTACAACGAAAATTCATTATTCATTTCACCAGTACGTAACAGTAAAAATAATAAAACACTGCGAGACGATGGTTTGTGTTTTTTTTGGCAATGTTAGAACTAGTTTCCTACTCAATGATGTTGATACTGTTTTCGATGTCACTTCGAAAAAGAAAAAAGGGGGGAGTGATTATTTCACTCCGAGGACGAATGGTCCGAGGACAAATCCGCTTGCGGTTGTCTCTGCGGATGCACCTTCATCGCAGGTTGCTGAGACAACGATGTTTGTTTTGCCAAAGCCAAGGATGAAACTTGCTTTGATTCCTTCTTCACCAGTAGGCCCCAGGCTTGGGTGAGTTCCTGTGGATGATTTGCCAAGGAAAATCAGTTTTCCATCCAGAGCGATGGTCCAGTCAATGTTCGTTGCAACTCCTTCCCCGATGTTTTTTATTGAGGCTTTGACGCCGAATCCACCGGTGATCGCTCCGATCTCAAGGACTGGTTGTGGTGCTAAGACGGTCACGGTTGCAGTGTCGGTGTCTGTGGCTGCTACTGCATCGGTGACGGTTAAGGTTGCAGTGTAGGTCCCAGCGGTTGTGTAGGCGTGTGTTGGGTTTTGTTGGGTGGAGGTTGCTCCGTCGCCGAAATCCCATGCCCAGGTGTACGGTGTTGTTCCGCCAGATGCGAAACCAGTGAACTGTATCGCTTGGCCGGTTTTACCAGTGTACGGTCCACCTGCATCACAGATGAGTTCTTCCCCTGATGGGAGAAGTGATATATCATCGTAATAGACCGATGTAGCAGTGTTGGCGAAGAGGTCGACTGCGTCGATGATTAAGAATCCATCTCCTGCATTGTTCCATCCGGCGGTCCATGCTTTCTCAATTAGTAGAGAATTGTCATAATAAAACTTGAACCAATCGGTGTCAAGGTCGATTTCTGTCCGAAGTTCCACCCATTCACCGGTGAGGAGCGGTAACGTAACCAGATCTGCTTCTGATTCAACAACTTGAAGCGTCGCATCAAATCGAATTACTAATGCCCATTTGTTATTTGTTCCAGCACCATCTGTGTAATCGCTCAGGAGAATAAAATAGGATTCCCCTGTAAAATCTGTCGGTATATATTGCACACAGCGGTACACCCATTCTCCTGTGGTGTATCCTTCATATTCATGCACCAGGTCGGTCGCCCCCTTGATATCTACTGAGTTGGGGCTGCTGACAGATTGAGCGTTTGTAACATTAGCACCAGCGCCAGGAGCATTATCCCATCCTTTCCATCCTCCATCGTCAGTTCCTCCGTCTAAGAATTGCCCGTTGGTGTAAGAATCAAAGTTGTCAGTCCATGCTCGTGCACTGACACCAAGAGTA